>WQVV01000109.1 GCA_009785665.1 Defluviitaleaceae bacterium | reverse complement strand
GAAACATTGCTAACAGAAAATACGCTTTTTCTATCCTCATTTGTTAAACGAAGATTAGCAGAAGCGGCTACCAGTTCAGCCATAAGTGTTCTCCTTTCTGTTTTTTGTATAATAGCATTCACATACATGCTGTACAGGCGGCATTTCTGCGCGGATTCCTCATATATGTGAATGTTGTGGATTGAAAAGTCTCAAATCATTAGAGAAAACAAGTGAACAAGCACCGCCGCGCGCGATAATATCTGCGGCACAAGTTCAACTACAAAACAATCTGAATATTTCAATCCAAGGTAAAGGGTAAGTTCAAAGGTGTGACAACCACTGCAACGTTTAGCACCAGAGCCAGAATTTCCGCAGGGACAGGGCTACTGTTTGTCGCTAGAGCTGGTTAATGTAATTGTTACAACGGTTGTTCCTCTTAACTTGTAGACAGTATACTTGAAAAAATCAAAGACTTTATACGACTGGTTCATTGTCTTTTTCTTAGAGCGCAAGCGCATATAATCGGCGAAATGCGGCTGTGCCGCTTGCATGTACAACATTAACGCATTTTTGTGTTAAGTTGCATATTTTTTTGGTGAAAGTTACATAACGCCAAGCTTCTAAGATAATGTATAATAACGCTATCTACATATGGAGGCGGGGGCTTTATTTTGCGGAGAGTTATTCAAAACTCAATAGAGAACTGTGTTGGTTGTAATCGTTGTGTTAGAGCTTGCCCGATTGGTGAGGCTAATGTTGCGCATTTGAAGGACGGCAAAGTTTTGGTGCGTGCCGACCATAGGAAGTGCATTGCATGTGGCGCGTGCATTCCCGTATGTCATCATGGGTCGCGGGCGTTTGAGGACGACACGGCGCGTTTTTTTGATGACTTGCGTAGTGGCGTTGCAATTAGTTTGATTACCGCACCATCGTTTAAGCAGAGTTTTGATAATTGGGACAAGATTTTGGGATGGTTTCGTAGCCTTCATATTGGTGCGATTTATGATGGGCAGCTTGGTGCGGATATTTACCTTTGGGCGCAAATTCGGCATTTGCAACGAAATGGGCCTGTGCCTATGATTTTGAACCCATGCCCTGCAATTGTTAGTTATATTTTGATGCACAAAAGCCAGCTTCGTAAGTTTCTTTCGCCCGTGCATTCGCCTATGGGTTGCACGGCTGTTTACATGCGCAAATATGAGAATGTTAAGACAAAAATTGCTACGCTTTCGCCGTGCATTGCCAAAACACACGAATACGATGATACAAAACTTGTGAACTACAATATAACTTTCAAAGGGCTTGTGGATTATATGGCGGAAAACCGCATTCAAATGACGGGCGAAGTGGGTGCGTTTGATGGATTGGGAACGGAATTTGGTTCGGTGTTCCCAGCTACTGGCGGCTTGAAGGAAAGTTTAGAATACTATCTGGGCAAGGAATACAGCATAATCACCTCCGAAGGACAAACGAAGGCGTACAAAGACTTGGAAAATTACGCGAACAAATCTGAAGAAAAATTGCCAGTTTTCTTTAATGTGATGAATTGCCCCGATGGTTGTAACAAGGGGATTGGGTGCAAGCCCGATTCGCGTAGTGTTTTTGAGATTAGTCATGCCATTCATGAATCGCGAACACGCGCTTTACAAGAAGAAAGCGGTAGGTTGCTTGACGATATTTTCACGAATTTTGATAATAATTTGCAACCGCAAGTGTTTTACCGACGGTTTTCGTCAAAACCTGCGAAGCGTATAAAAGTTACTCCAGAACAGGTTGAACAGGCGTTTATCGCGCTAAACAAACCCGACGATACATTGCGTCACTTCGATTGCGGGGCGTGTGGTTGCAACACATGTTTAGAAATGGCGCGAAAAATTGCGAAAAACATAGATACTCCAATCAATTGCCTGCAAAAAGTTTTGGACGATAGCCGAAACAGCACCGCGTCCAACTCAAGTTATATCGACTCCATTTTGGAATCCATCGAACTAATCAAAAGCACCAGTAGCGGCATAGTTTCGGGCATTGACGACATCAACGAACTTTTTGACATCTACAATAAGCTAATCACTGAAATTGAGAAAATTTCATTAAGCGTGAATATGATTTCGTTAAATGCCGCAATTGAAGCCGCAGGGGCAGATGTGCATAAAGGTGCTTTCAGCGTGGTTGCAGACGAAATACGAAAACTTGCCGCAAGTTCCAGCGATTCCGCAATAAAAACCCGTGACCAATCCGCAGGGGTAGCAAGCACAATAAGACAAATCAACGAGCTTGTAGCAGAAATAAGCGTGCGCATAAACGAAGCGCATGAGAATATTTTAACGATTCAACGCAAGACAAAACGTGACTAGGGGGAGCATATGCGAAGTCTGATAACAAATCAGCTTGAAAACTGTGTTGGGTGCAATCGTTGTGTGCGTATTTGCCCAATTGATGAAGCGAATGTCACCTCTGTAAGAGACGGCAGAATTATCGTGGAAGCCGACACAAGCCAGTGTATTGCGTGTGGGGCTTGCTTGCACGCTTGCCATCATGGGTCGCGGCATTACGAAGATGATACGGAGCGTTTTTTTCAAGACTTATCGGCTGGTGCGTCTATAAGTATGTTTGTTGCGCCAGCGATTCGCACTAATTTTCCTGATTGGGAACGTGTCATTTCTTGGTTGCGAAGTCGCGGCGTTAAGTTCATTTATGATGTTTCCCTTGGCGCGGATATTTGTACTTGGGCGCATATTCGTTATATCCAAAAGAATAATCCCGCGCCTATTATGTCGCAGCCTTGCCCCGCAATTGTTAGTTACGTGCTTATGCACAAAAATGAGTTGATACCTTATCTTTCGCCAGTGCATTCGCCTATGCTTTGCACTGCTGTTTTCATGCGAAAATACGAGAATGTTACATCAAAAATTGCCGCGCTTTCGCCTTGCGTTGCAAAGGCGCATGAGTTCGAGGATACGCAATTGGTTGACTACAATGTCACCTTCAAAAATTTGGCGGAATACATGAAAGCGAATCGCGTTGGCTTGCCCGAAGCCAAGGGCAGTTTTGACAGTTACGCGTCTGGGCTGGGTGCGCTTTACCCCATGCCTGGTGGGTTGAAAGAATGCGTAGAGCATTACATTGGCAAATCTATTCGCATAGATAAATCCGAAGGTATTCACAAGGTTTTCAAGGACATAGACGTTTATGCCAACACAAATGATAAATTCAAGCCAGCATTATTCGACGTGCTAAATTGCGAAGAAGGCTGTAATGTTGGCACGGGTTGCGACTTGCAACATCATTTGGATATTTTCGACATAGGGCATTTGATGAATAATACCCGTCAATCTGTAATCGCAAACGACAAATGGAAAAACCTAGACGCTCTGTTTGAAACTTTCGACAAACGCCTAAACCTCAACGATTTTTTCAGAATATACAAACCAAAACCCGTACCGCATTTATCTGCGTCTCGCGAAGATATAGAAAAAGTTTTCGTACAGCTAAACAAAAACGACCACGAATCCAGAATAATAGATTGCGGCGCATGTGGTTGCGACACCTGTGCAGAAATGGCAGAACGCGTCGCAAAAGGTGTAGATATTCCGCAATCTTGCCTAAAAAAATCCTACGAGGACATAAAAATAGACAACGAAAACAATATAACCTACTACGAAACTCTATTGCTAGACATCACAGGAATCAAAGATATAACCGCCGATATAGTCAAAAAAACAGGAGAAATAAAAACCTCCTTAGATTCCTATAGCAACATGGTTGACAATGTTGAAGGCATTGCAAAAAGCATTAATCTAATCTCGCTAAACGCTTCTATTGAAGCCGCTCGCGCTGGGAAGCAGGGTAAGGCGTTCAGCATTGTTGCAGAGGAAGTACGCAAGCTTGCAAAGCGTTCTGCCGAATCCGTTGAAAGCACACGTCATGCCACTTCCAATGCATCAACTCTCACTGCCAACATCAACGAGCTTGTTTCAAGCATCAACGAGAACATCAATGAAACATACGAAAACATATCCACCATTTCGGAAAACACAAAACACGCACTAGATTTCCTATTCGGCGATTAATCGCTTTTCGCCGATAACATGTAGTCAAAGCTGGCGTGTGCGTCTCGAAGCCATAAACTGTATTTGTTTTAACCCTTGTTAAGTGGCTTATGAAAGTAATATTTTGAGCATTGTTGCATTCGTGCTATAATCGCCATGTCAGCAAATAGATGCGCAAACATTGTTCTTATTATCGGAGGTGTTGATAGTGCAAGATAAGGCATTATATTTAATAGCAATATTTGACAACAAAACGCAAAACAAGCTCGCTGAATATTACGATGTTCTTTGCCAAAATGGTTTTGTTGGAAGTCAAACAAAAAATATCCCATACCATCTTACACTAGGGAGTAGAAGCATTGATTCCGAAAACCAAACAATAAATGACCTTGAAGAAGTATGCTCCAATATACACAGTTTTGAAATAAATCTTGCTCATATTGGCTTATTTGGTTTGAAAGTGCTGTTTATCAGCCCTAATATGAATTTTGAATTGTTAAAGCTACAACAAAGTTTCTTTCCCGATTGTGGTAACGGACACCACCCTTGGTCGGCGCATGTTACATTGTTGATAGACGAGTCGGAAACAATCCTTAAAGCACTTCCGATTGTTGCCGAAAATTTCCAACCTTTCAAAGCGCGTGTTGAAGGCATAGAACTTTATGAGTTTTTCCCTAGAAGATTCGTTAAAGCGTTTGACTTGGCTCTGTAATTATTAGGAAGAACAAGAATACAAGTTGTCTTTAATTTCCGTGCCGTCAGGTGCGAAAGCCTCCAGCAGAGCGCACTGCATCGGCTCTGCTGGTGTATAAGTGCGCCCCTTGATGAGATTAATAATACGATGGAGATGAGCGAATATGCACAAAGATATATATTACGAGCTACATGGGCATCGCTTTGTTTGGGATAGAACAAAGGCGGAAAGTAATTTAGCGAAACATGGAATACTATTTGAAGAAGCCGCATCTGTTTTTGTTTTGGACGAACAAGAAACATTTATTGATGATGAACACTCGGATGATGAAGAACGTTGGATTGTTATTGGTGTTAGCCAATCGTTGCGCCTTCTTACCGTTATACATTGTTGGCGTGAAGATGATACGATGATTCGCATAATTTCAGCACGCAAAGCTACGCAATTGGAACGCAAATTGTGGGGGAGGTAGTTTTATGAAAACAGAGTATGACTTAACAAAATTAAAAAGGGTAGCACATCCTATGCAAGCTAAAATAGATAGCGGTGAAGTGAAACTCATGAGTATTTTCGATATCCCAGACAGAGATAAAAAGCTATCTGCACTTGAACCCGATGAACGTGAGTTTGCACTAGAATTGTTTGCCCGTAGGTCAGCTAATGATTTTTAATAAATTGCTTCCTAAAACCCTTTAATAACAGTGTAATTGGTATTAATAAAGGAGTTTTGTTATGGTGATGATTATTGTAATTGTAATGGCAGTTATACTTGTAATGGCGTTAGCAGGTTTGGGGATAGTTGGCGGGCTTGCTTATGGCGCGTCAAATAAAAAGCGTGTGGCAGAAGAAAACGCCAATAAAGCGTTGCAAGAAAGCGTCGATTTAAAAGATAAAATAGGCGAACTACACAACACAATCGAAAACCTAAACGCACAGCTTTCGGAAGCGCAAGCAACCCAAACAGTGGAAGAAAAACCCGATAACCGAGCGGAATTGCTAAAATACGCCGCAGAGCAAGCGGATATTTTAAGTGCGGCATTAGGGAATTGGGGGGAGTATGGTGATGTCAGCCCCGCGCCATTAGACCGACAATCCAGTAAAGAAATGCAAGAAATGGCATCTGCTTTCCAAAAAATTGAAGACGCAATAGTAAGCCGCGCAAGCACCATAAACGGTCATGTAGTGGAACTAACTGATGTTCTCACCGACCTAGCGCAAGGAACTTTACGCAACACAATCACCCGCACATACTTTGGAAATTTTGACACTTTACGGCAAGCTGTAAACATAATTGTGGCGCAATTGCACAAAACTATGGAGGACATTAATCAAGCGTCAAAAGATGTTTCGGGTGGCGCGGCGTTGCTTTCGCTTAGTTCGGACGCGCTTTCTATGGGTTCGGAAAAGCAAATGGAATTGATTGCGGAACTTTCTGCCGAACTTAACACCGCCGCCGACAAATCCAAGGCCAGCGCGCATGACGCAAAAGAAGCTTCGGGAATAGCGCGAGCGTCCAAAGAAAATGCTGGCGTTGTAAACGAAGACATGTCGAAACTGCTAAACTCCATAGACAAGATTAGCGCGTCTTCGGGCAAAATTTCTCAAATTATTGGAACTATTGATAGCATAGCGTCGCAAACCAATCTTCTTGCGTTAAACGCCGCTGTAGAAGCCGCTCGCGCTGGTGAACACGGCAAAGGATTTCTTGTTGTTGCCGAGGAAGTGCGTTCCCTAGCGGCGCAAAGTAGCGAGGCCGCAAAACAAACCTCCGTGCTAATAGAGCAATCAATATCAGAAATAAAAGACGGCGTAACCTACGCCAACGACACCGCCGAAAGCTTGAACAAAATCATAAGCGGCGTAGAAGAAGTTTCTGGCATGGTGGATAAAATCGTGGTATCGTCACGCGGTCAAGCGAAGGCAATCAATGACATCAACGACAGCTTGTTGCAGATAAACGAAATCATTCACGACGATTCCCAAACAAGCAAAGAAGCCGCCACCGCTGCCCACGAACTAGACGAACAGGTAGCGGTATTACAAGCAAAACTATCTTTCTTTAAGGCAAATATGCAGCCAATTCCGTCTATTCGCAAAGTTTGGAAAGACGCGACAATGACCGTATCAATCCTTGATAAAATTAAAAACGTCAAAGGCACACAGTCATCATACGAACGCAACGACATTATAATAGCCGAAGGCGAACAACACGCCGAGTGCATGTACTTCATACTAGAAGGCAATGTTGACGTTTACAAAGCTTACGGCAAAGTAAACGAAATACTACTAGCCAGCCTAGCCGCAGGCGACCTATTCGGCGAAATGGCTTTATTCCTACAAGAACCCCGCATTGCAACCGTAGTAGCGCAAGACAAGGCAACAATCCTAGAAATAAAATACAACGACGTATTCGACTTCCTAAAACATCATCCAGACATAGCCTACTCCATAATAGAATCCCTATGCACAAGGCTACGCAACATGATGAAGGATTTAGGGGCTTATTAAAAGATTAAGGTCAAGAGATTTAAAGTCAAAAGATTTAAGACCTTGGGGACGCTGTCCCCAATACCCCTGCAAGGGGGCACAGCCCCCTTGACCCCTTCTTTTGTGGTTGTATAGCTTCATTAGATTTCCACTCAAGTGAAGGCGCAAATAAAAAAGTTTTTTGGAGAGGGGGTTTGGGGGAGAACCTTTTCTTCTCACATTTCTTTCGCTTCGCATTAGGAAATATGACTATAAAAGGTTCTCCCCCAAGGTCTTTCTTTTTTTGTTCGCAATTGACGTGCATCAATTTTTTTCATAATATGTACAGGAAATTTCTACTACGAAAGGAAATGTATATGGAGCGTTCGGAGAAGACATTAGAAAAAATTGTGGGCTTGGCTAAGAGTCGGGGGTTTGTGTTTGCTGGGTCGGAGATTTATGGTGGACTTGCTAATACTTGGGATTACGGGCCGCTTGGGGTGGAATTAAAGAACAACGTGAAGAAGGCATGGTGGAAGAAATTTATACAGGAAAGCCCATACAATGTGGGTGTGGATTGCGCATTGCTGATGAATCCAGCGGTGTGGGTTGCGTCGGGGCATGTTGGAGGGTTTAACGACCCGCTTTTGGATTGCCGCGCCTGTAAGGAGCGTTTCCGTGCGGATAAGCTGATTGAGGACTACATGTCGGAGAAGGGCATAACCGACCAAACGCCTGATGGCTGGTCGCATGAAAAAATGAAATCGTATATTGACGAAAATACCATTCCTTGCCCAAAATGCGGCAAGCGTGATTTTACGGATATTCGCCAGTTTAATTTGATGTTCAAAACTTTTGTTGGCACAACAGAGGATAAGCAAACGGAAGTTTTTCTTCGTCCAGAGACGGCGCAGGGTATTTTTGTTAATTTCAAAAATGTTCAGCGTTCGGCGCGGCGGAAGATTCCGTTTGGTATTGGGCAGATTGGACATTCTTTCCGTAATGAGATTACCCCAGGACGGTTTACCTTCCGCACACTTGAGTTTGAACAAATGGAACTCGAATTTTTCTGCGAGCCTGGCACGGACGATGAATGGTTTGCGTATTGGCGGCAATTCTGCATAGACTGGCTTTACGGCTTAAACATGCCAGAAGAAGCCCTAAGAATCCGCGACCACGGTGCAGAAGAGCTTTCGTTTTATTCAAAAGGTACTACGGATATTGAGTATATGTTTCCGTTTGGTTGGGGCGAGTTATGGGGAATTGCCAACCGCACCGACTACGACCTAAAGCAGCACATGGAACATTCGGGCGAAGACATGCACTACATCGACACAAACGACAACACAAAACGCTATATCCCATACTGCGTAGAGCCGTCACTAGGGCTTACAAGAATGACATTAGCATTCCTATGCGAAGCATACGACGAGGAAGAACTAGGCACGCCAGAAAAGCCCGATATGCGCACAGTGCTTCGTTTCCATCCAACTCTCGCGCCTATTAAGGCGGCGGTGCTTCCGCTTTCCAAAAAACTATCCGAACCCGCCGAAAAGGTTTATCACGAAATTTCCAAGCACTTTAACTGCGATTTCGACGATACAGGTTCGATAGGCAAACGCTATCGCCGTCAAGACGAGGTTGGCACGCCCTTCTGCATAACCTATGACTTCGATTCCCAAACCGATAACGCCGTTACAATTCGTCACCGCGATTCTATGGAACAAGAACGCATTCCCATAACAGACCTAGTGCAATACCTTTCAGATAAACTAGCATACTAGGCGGGCGGCATAACCGCTTTTCGCCGATGATATGTATTGGTAAACTCATGTATACGTTACGAAGCCGTGTACTTTCGCGCAAAAAAACGCTCGTCTTACTAGACTAGCGTTTTTTTTGCGTGTGCCACGCATAGCGAATATCTAGGTAGTGAAAAAGTTGCTTGACGCTTACTTAGAATGCCGTGATTCAAATTGATATACCATTGACACTAATTTCTTACTATTGTATATTGAAGTCGCATATACCAATTAAGGCGTGTTCCCACTACGGAAATGGCACACTTTTTGGTCAATTTTTCGCCACTCTGCGTCGGGATTTCACTTGAAAGTCGTTTTTCGAGTTTTCTTTGCCCAAAGAAAACGAAAAACGACTACCTTCTAGGGTGTGTCGACAGTGATTTTGTTCGAGGGCTTCTGAGGCGATTTTTCGCCAATCAAGGAGGGTTTCGTGCCGCGTCCTAGAAGGACGCAAACGAAATCCCGACGCAGAGTGGCGGAAACATCGACCAGAAGACATCGAACAAAATCACTGTCGACACACCCTAGGACGCGGCGCGAAACCCTTCTTCGATTGGCAAAAAATTGCCGCAAAAATCGTACCATTTCCGTAGTGGGAACACGCCCTAGAAAAGAGAAAAGGAGAGGGGAATATGCCACTAGACAAGCTGAACAGGACGCTAACAAAAGTCAACAGAACACTCGCTACAGTAAACAGGACACAAAACACTGTAAGAAACACCACCAATCAAGTCAAAAGAGGAAAGCAAGAACGTGAACGCAACCAACAAAAACAGCAACAAAACGCACCAGAAGAAATTCCGTGGACATGTAAATGCGGCGCGCAAAACATCACAAATTTCTGCGGAACATGCGGCGGTTCGCCACCAGTATGCCCGAACTGCAACATAATAATAGACACACCATTCTGCCCAGACTGCGGCACACCTCCTAGCACAGGTGTGTAGAAACTGCGGAGGGAATTTGCACAACAACAGCCCGAAAAAACGAGAGCGGCAAAAGCCCCAATACCATTAAGTTAAGGCATTGACATGAGAAACGACAAAAAAGAGCAAGCATCTGAAAAGATAGTTGCTCTTTTTTGTGTAGGAAAATATGCGAAAAACACCCATAGTGTAACAAAACGG
>WQVV01000108.1 GCA_009785665.1 Defluviitaleaceae bacterium | reverse complement strand
GCAAAAGGCGTATCGTGAACTGGAAGGGCAAGGATATTTTTACACGGTGTTGGGGCAAGGAAGTTTTATAGCTGCGCCACCAGAAGCGGCAAAAAGAGCGGAGGTGTCGGCGTTGTATGAAGCCTTAGCGAACTTGGTACGCGAGTTAATATTTCGCGGGGAAAGCAAGGAGGAAATACGAATGTACATTCAAGACATGGAGATTTCCCCCGCCAAACCGAAGGGAGAAAAGTAAATGATAAAGATAGAAAACCTAACGAAGGACTTTGACGGCTACACAGCATTAAACGGATTAAACTTGAGCGTAAGCAAGGGTTCGATATACGGGCTGGTTGGCGTTAATGGGGCGGGCAAGACTACCGTTATAAAGCATCTTGCGGGGGTGTATCGCGGTGACGAAGGAGTTATACAAATAGATGGCGAAGACGTATACGACAATGTAAACGTAAAATCAAAAATGGGATATGTTACCGATGATTTATATTTCTTCCCGCAATATAGTTTGCAAATGCTTGGGAAATTTTATGCAAAAATGTACAGCAAATGGAACGAATCTCGCTTCGCTGGGCTGCTCGAATTGATGGAGCTAGACGCAAAGCGTCGGGTAGGGCGATTCTCGAAGGGAATGCAAAAGCAAGCCGCGCTTGCGTTATCGTTATCAACAATGCCAGAGTTTCTGCTACTTGACGAGCCTATAGACGGCCTAGACCCCATAGTACGCAAGCGAATTTTTGAATGGATAATAGACGACGTAGCCGAAAGAAAAATGACAGTTCTAATATCCAGCCACAACCTAAAAGAAATGGACGGTATATGCGACACAGTAGGTATAATAAAGCGCGGTACAATGCTAATCGAAAAAGACCTCGACGAGTTAAAGGCAGAAATGAGCAACAATCCAGAATTTGCACATCAGCCGCCGTCACTTGACGAGATTTTTATTCACGTATACGAAAGCCACGATTTAAAAGGCAATGGAAAGAAGGTGAAGGCTAATGCTTAACAAAGCCTTACTTATAGAGCAGTTGAAAAGATTTTGGGCGATTTCGGTGTTAGCAACTTTGGTGTATCTTCTGGCTGTGTACGCGCCCATGGTTTCCGAGCCAGACGCTTGGCGGGCAATGCGTAGGCTGATTGATATTATAACAATGCGAAATGAAATCATGATTTTTACTCTATTGCTAACTCCGCTGTTGGCGGCGTTTTGTACCTTTGGATTTCTTTTTAACAAGAAAAAGGCAACGGCTTTTTACACCTTGCCCATTAGCAAAAGTCAGCTTTTTGCCACCAATGCGCTTGCTGGGATTATTTTAAGTCTTATTCCGCTTATAATTTTCTCAATTGTGCTTTTGTTGCCGCTTGGTTTTCATGATGATATTGCGCAGGCTTGGCGTAACCATGCTCTCTCCTTTCCAGACGCAAATCCAATTAACCTACAAGAACAAATTCCTGCTACAATTTTGCCAAGTGGTGTCACAGAGGGCGCGCCCATTAATGTGCCTTCTGTAATTGGTGGGTTTTTCTTGCGAATGGCTTTGGCTACTTTGTTCTATTTTGCAATGTTTATGCTTGCATTCACCTTGGCTGGGAATGGAATTGTTGGGCTGCTGGTTGCGGGGGTTAAGCCGTTGATTCCTATTGGTCTATTTTATATTGTTAGTCTTACGGGGGCATTCTTCGTGTTTGGGCATGGTACGGGATTGTTTGGCAACTGGATATTAGCTTCGATGGTTATGGCGTATTTCAATCCCGTGTTTTGGGGTGACGTAATGCGCGACCCAATATTCTTCACCCGAACAGAGGCAGTAATTATTCCTTATATCCTGTATATCCTCATGACGGCTGGAATGTTTGCGAGCGGTTTTGTTTTAAGCCATCGTCGCAAGCCAGAGCGTACTGGTGATTCTATTGTGTTCCGTCCTGTGAAAAATGTGCTGATTTTTCTAGTATCGTTTGCGATTATGCTTATTGTTGCTGTTATTATGTATAGCGCGACCGAAAGCATTGCCGTGATGTATATTGGCGCGGTGGTTGGGTTTGTACTCGGATATGTGGTTGCGCAAATGATTGCAGAAAAGTCCATCTATGTTATGCACAAGATGAAATATCTATTGCATTTTGGTGGTGTGGTTGTGGGGCTTTATGTTTTCGTGTTTGCGTTTACCCAATTTGGTATGGGCTTTTATGTAAACCATATTCCCGACCGCGACCAGATTTACGGCATTCGGGTAGACGAAGGCGCGCATAGGCTAATGGGCGATTTAGAGCTTAGACGACGTGCATTCGTAACAGATTCCGATAGCATTGATGCCGCCGTGCAAGCGCATCAAACTATCTTGGACAATAGAAGGTACTTGCACCGCGCCCCAAATACCAATCTTGACAGCTATCGGCGTTTTGTAAATGGTGTTCTGCAAATGCGGGAAAGAGTGACAATTCAATACATGTTGCTTGATGGGCAAATTATTACACGCAATTATGTTTTGCCTATTTCCTTTGTTGAAAGTTCTGGCATTTACACATTTTTGGATAGCGAAGCTAGGGTTCTTACGCAAAATTCACTCCTTATGATGCCTGATGTTCTTCATAGTTGGGAGTTCTCATTTAGCGTTCTAACGTACACAATAGATGCTCACGGAGAAAGACATTGGCGCGATTCAAACCCAGTTCGCGTAATCGTTTCAGACCCAGAGCAAATGGTAATAGTCTCCGATTTATTATTGCAAGGTCTGGTAGCGAGTGCAGCTGAATTTAGAACGCAAATTCATGACCCCAGCATATGGCGCGGCACCACAACCTCATTTGAATTAAACGTAGGCGCGTGGCCCCGTGAAGACCTTGCACACCAAAGAGCCCACCCTATAGGCAGTTGGAGAGGTTTACACTTTGGCGGCGTGTACGCCGAAAAACTACTCGACCAGCTTGCAGAATGGGGGCTAGTCCTTGAACACGATATAGAAACTTTGCACGAACTCATGAACATGGAATCTGATGAATTTGTTTTCCAAACAACTCACTAATATTAATTTTCTGCCCGCACAGGTAATCTGTCGCGGGCATTTTTTTTGCCTACTGTTTGAGAACCTGCGGTCATATGCCTCAAAGCCATGAACAATTTCCTAAGCAACAAAAAACCACACAAAACAAAAGCACTTCCACTCAATAAAAACCCCAAAAAAGCGGGTCAAGGGGCACGCCCCTTGCAGGGTTTGGGACAGCGTCCCAAGGTCTTAAATCTTTTGACCTTAAATCTTTTGACCTTAAAAAAAAGCGATTCTGCATGTAGCGGAATCGCTTTTTTTTCTATTGCTCGTCTTCGCCTTGGTCGTCGTCGTCTTCGTTGTTGTTGCGCGAATTGTTGGTTGGTGCTTCTTCTGGTGCGTCTTCGTCAGGTACTTGTACATACAAGTTTCCTGTTGTTACGCTCCAGTTGAAGTTTACGTTGAATAGTACTGATAGGAACGATTCGGGTAGGAAGGAACGGTTTTCTACTATGATTGGCATTCCGAATCCGCCAGGTAGTTGTGAATGCATTGATATTGATGTGGAAACATTGTTATTGATTACAATGGCAGTGTTTGTTTCTGCAACCCATTCAATTGAACCACCTAGAGCGTATGTGATTACGCGCAGGGATAGCATGTTTTCGCCCGTGGTAGGATTAACGAAAGGTAGTGGAATTGGGCTGCCACCGTCTGGAGACAATGTTAGTGTCCATTGGTTTAGTGTGAATGTGGGTACAAACAATGCAATCAGTTGATTAACTGGGTAATCGCCGAGGAAGAACCCTATCCAGCCGTCACCAAGGAATGGTACATGGAAGTAACCATCTTCATCGAAGAAACCTTCGACAATTTTGTAGGACATGCTGTCTGGGTCGTCTGGGTCTTCTAAGTAGAAGAAAATTGCTACCAGATGTTGTTTTTCTTCGTCGGTAAGGTTTAAGTGTGATACGTCCATTGCAATGGTTGCTTCAGAATCATCAGCAATAACCGCAACGCCGTCTATTCTAACGGTAACTTCCACCAATACGCTCAACAGCATTTGATGCAAAATTTCTACTGTTGGGGCTTTGGAGGGTTTGTTGCGCTTGTTGTTGAATTTTCTGTCGAAACTTGGACGATGAACACTTTCTATAACGATTGTAATTTCGCTTTCTGCGGTGATATTCCAAGACATCATTTGCCTTGTAGAGATGTTTATGGTTTTGTGATAGTGAACAATTGTAATGCTTCCGCCCGCATTAATAAGGGTTTGCACATCGTTGCCAGAGATGCTAACGCCACCTTGGCCCGGTGATAGCACAAACACCACATTAGGACGGGTGTTGTTGATAACAGCTTGGTTGATTGTGTTGATTACAACCGTGGTAGAAACATTAACATTAATAACCACTGTTGGTGGACGAGAAATGATTACGTCATCGTCATCATCATCATCGTCATCACCTTGGTTGTTATTGTTTTGACCTTGGTTGTTGTTGTTTTGACCCTGGTTGTTTCCTCCCCCGCCTTGCGAAGATTCTCCACCACCGCGTACTGTTAGGTATGTCACAAACAAGTCGTCTTGGAATAACTCGTTGCCGTCAGCATCTACCAGTGTTACGCGTAGTTCCCATCTTCCTCCGCGCTGTGCTTGTGACAATCCGCCATCTATACGTAGCGTTGGTAGGTTTGTGTCAAAGCCAGGCGCGTTTCCAAACGCACTTCTGTTTACACTTCCACCACCCCAATTTCTGTCATTAACAGCATTGGGTCTGCGCCACTCAAAATGCGCAACTGTAAAATCCGATTCTCTTGCAAGCTCGGTTAGCCCAATGTGTAAGTTGACGTTTACTGGAGCGTTGAAGTTTGTATCTTCTGTAGCATCAACATTGGTACTTGTGATTCTTATTGCGCCTGGCGATACCGCCGTTGGCGTAGTAAAAGCCACAAATGATGGCATCTGTTGCACCACTACGGGGCTTGCAACTTCGCTTGCCATAACCATATGAGCAGGCAAGAGCGCGATTACCATTGTTAGCACCAAAAAAAGTGCCAGTGTCTTCTTCATTACTTTTCTCCCTTCTTAATATAATCGTAACAATTTCCAGTGTAAGGAAAATTGTTACCATTTATGTATCGGCAAATTATTAGAATCACCTTAGAAAATTTCAAGATTGGAAATGCAAAAATGCAAAATTCAAAAAAAAAAAAAAATAGTTACTCGCATTGAATAATTTTTACAGAAATTTCGTAAGGCAAGGGCTACCGTGATTTTTGCCGAAGCTTCGCTAATGTGGATAATGCGCGAAGTGCTGTTTTTATCCACAATGTTCACATGGGTTTTCCACATGCTTACGCGTATGGAAATTTGGGGCTTTGTGTGAAAATGGCTAGAAATGATGAGTGAAACCTGTGGATAACTTCTATATTATGATACGCTCGCAATATGCTCGCGACATTTTCAAAGAACATGTCATAATTCTTGTTGCTGTTTTCGTACTGGTGACATATAATAGCCTTGTGTGAAATTATTTCACATTGTTGAAGGGAGTGGAGTTTAATGCCACAAACAATTTCTGATAGATATACAATAGAAGAAACAATAGAAGAAGCTCATCAATTTTTTAAAGCTTCAAACCCGCCTACACGCAGCAAATTACAACAAGAACAACGGACTGCAATACCACCAGAAGTCTTAGTCGAATTAAAGAACGCAAAAGAATTTGCCGAAAAACTAGAAATTCGTCCTTATAACGAAGTATATGAAACATTGCAAGCGGCTGTGGATAAGACAGAAGCAAAAATCATGAAAAGTTTGGAGCAGATGTTTCCTGCGATAAAGGGCTGATGACATGGTGGATAACAGTAAACAGCTTTGGGTTTTTGCTGGGCCTAACGGTTCGGGGAAATCAACTTTGATTGATAACTATATTAGGTTGGGTCAGTGTCCGAGTAATTTAATATGCCCAGATAATTTTGTTCGCCCAGAAGACCGTAACGATAAATCGGCATTTATAGCGGCGGCACAAAAAGCTGAATTGTTTAGAATGCACGAGCTGGTTATGGGAAACTCATTCTCTTTCGAGACGGTGTTATCAAAGGACGATAAAATTCAGTTTATCCGCTTGGCTAAATCCAAGGGCTATTTTGTCCATGTGGTTTACATATCAACCGAAGACCCCGCTATAAACATTGAGCGTGTTAAAAAACGCGTGGGACAAGGTGGGCATGATGTTCCTGTAGACAAAATTATCTCGCGCTACAACAGATGTATGGAACTTATGTATGATGTAATATGTGAAGCTGATAAAGCAGATATTTATGATAATTCAGATGACGGTCGCAAACCATCACTTTTTGTAAAGAAGAGAGGTAGTACTTATTATGTTCGTACTGGTGTGCCAACATGGATTATGCTCTATCTTGTAGCAACTGTCGCGAGAGACAATGAGAATTTGGTTTTGGTATCGGAGGATTTTAAATATGGTATTAAAACGTAAAAAGTATTCGTATATGGACATGCTAACTTTGTCGTTGCGAACATCACCGTTTTATTCTGGAGTGGTGGCGGTGCGGCAGGTTGTTGACGCGCTGTTGCCTACTTTTGGTATTTTTATTACGGCGTATTTTATCAATACGGCTATTGCGGTTTTTAATGAGGAAGCTGTTATGCGGGATTTGTATTTGCCTATTGGGCTGATTTTCGCAATGATGGCTTATAATGTGTTGATTAGTTCGATTAAGAAACTTATTGACGCTAATCGGGAAATAAAGTATCGGCAAGTTCTTGTGCCAGAGATGATAAAATTTCGGGCATCGTTGGCGTACCGCCATATTGAAGACCAGAAGGCGCATGATTTAATTTGGAGAGTGTTCCCATACATAGAGAACACTATTTGGAATTTGTACACGCAAGTTTTGCAGATAGTGTCGTTGATTATTTTCGTGCTGGGGATTACTGGCACGCTTTTCATGCAGGTGTGGTGGCTTGCAATTACTATGATTTTGACGGGGATTCCGTTGGTGTTTATCGCGGCTAGGGCTGGACGTGAAACTTATCAAGCTGGTCGCGACATGACGGAAATTGACCGCAAGCAGTGGAATCTTTCGTGGATTCTGATAGACCGCGAAAACGTGGAAGAACGCACAGTGTACGGCTACGGCAAAGACCTAAACGACGAGTATATAGATAAATTCGAGTACGCCCGAAAATACCGCCTAAAAATCACCGCGAAAAACTATATCAAGCAGAAAATGGGCGGCATAGTCACGGGCATTTATGCAATTGCGGCAATTGTGGCGTTGCTTCCGCAAGCGTATGCGCAGGAGATTTCGCTGGGAATGTTCATTGCGCTAATTGGCGCGGTTATTGGGTTAAGTCAGCGGCTTTCGTGGGGGATTAATCAGATTGTTGTGGAAATGGTAAGAAATCGCGAATGGCTACGCGACTTATCCGACTTTATGGCATTAGAAATCCAAGACGGCGCGACCGACCCTCCCGCACAGGGCATGGATTTTCAGCGCATTGAGTTCAAGGACGTAGCCTTCAAATACCCCGAAACAGAAAAAACCGTACTAAACGGCGTGTCTTTCGTAATTGAGAAGGGCAAGCACTATTCTTTCGTAGGCGAAAATGGCGCGGGCAAAACCACCATCACCAAGCTAATAACGGGCATGTACGACAATTACACGGGCGAAATAACTGTAGATGGCAAAAGCCTTCGTGAACTGTCCCACGCGCAGTTAAAAGGGCTAACTTCCGTGGTGTATCAAGATTTTGCGCGTTACTGGATTTCTCTGTACGATAATATTGCAATGGGCGACATAGAAAACTACGGAAATCGCGAAAGTGTAGAAGAAGCCGTAAAATTGGTAGGGCTGGAAGAAGCCGTTGAAAAACTAAAAGACGGCCTAGACACCCCGCTGGGCAAGGTACTAGCCAACGGCGTAGACCTATCAGGAGGGCAGTGGCAACGCACCGCAATGGCGCGAAGCGTAATAAACCCAGCCCCATTAAAAATCCTAGACGAACCAACCTCCGCCCTAGACCCCGTTGCCGAAAGCACCGTATACAAAAACTTCGAGACAATCACTCGCGGTCAAACAACTATTTTCATAAGCCACCGCTTGGGCTCGACTAAACTAGCCGACATCATTTATGTTCTAGCTAACGGGAAAATAACAGAAAGCGGCTCCCACGCCGAACTAATGGAACAAGGCGGCGCGTACCACGAGATGTTCACAGTGCAGGCGCAATGGTACGCAGAAGACACGCCCGAAAATATCACATCTGCAACAAATGCGTGATATAATATGTAGTATCTACCAGAATGCGAAAACATTAACCTCCTCTGTCGCCAAGAACGGCGTAGAAGCATTCGCCGTTTTGGCTCGTCGTCGGCAAATGTTTTCAGCATTCGGTGTATCTTACGAATCGAGGGGATTTGACTATGCAAAATAAATGGGCAGTAGTATTTTCAGCGGTGGCAGTGTTGCTTGTGGCTGTAGTGGCAGGATTAATTTTCTGGCTGGGAGGGGGCGCGGAGATTGAACCTGTGTTGGCGGCTGTTCATGAAGAGGGCAACGTTGTTTATGATAACGAAGACGAGACGATTTCTCCTGCACAATCGCTGGAATCACCCGTTGAATCAACTCCAGCAAATTCAGAGTTTGAAGAGATTGAAGAACTTGAACCCGAGCAACCATCAGCACCAATGGCACGGCTGGCATTCGTTGGGGATATTATGTGCCATATGGAGCAGTTAAACGCGGCGCGGATTTCGACTGGGGTTTATGATTTTAACTATGCGTTTAGGTATGTCGCGCCGTATCTTCACGCGGCGGATTTTGCTATTGGAAATTTGGAAACTACTTTGGTTCGTGGCGGATATGCTGGGTGGCCGTTGTTTCGTTCGCCAAAGGCCTTTGCGGAGGCCATTTATAATGCGGGCTTCGATTATGTCACCACGGGAAACAATCACAGTTTTGATGCGTTTGTACCAGGGGTGCGTTCCACAATTGAAATTTTGAACGAAGTTGGGCTCGGTTTTACGGGGACTTTTCTTACGCCAGCTTGTCGTTATGAGGTGACAATGGTGGAGGTCAATGGGTTTAACATTGCGTTGCTAAATGTCACCATGCACACAAATGCAATTGACTTGGGGCATTACAATTATATGGTGAAAATCGTATACCTTGACCTCATAGAGCAATCACGAATAGATTACGCAATGGTACGCGGTGCAATGGCGCGTGCGCGTGCTATGAACCCAGACTTTATAATTGTACTTCCGCATATTGGCATAGAATACTACGGCACAATGAATCGCGCTGGCGGTGGCCACCAATGGGATTTCTTCGACCGCACAGACGGCCGCTGGGTAAACTGGATGCGCACGATGCATCTATTCCTTGACGAAGGCGCGGATATGGTAATGAATCATCACCCGCACACGCTTCTACCCGCGGAGTTCGTTTATGTAACCAATGACGACGGTTCTGTTCGCCGTGCGTTTATGGCGTACTCTATGGCTAATTTCGTTTCGGGGCAACGCACACAACCACGCGAAACAAGCGCGATTTTCTATGTAGACATCAAACGCGACGACGATGGCACGGCTTTCATTTATGCCGCGTCCTACGTTCCAATATGGGTGCGTCAGCACGACCCCACCCGCTACCCACGTCAAGATTTTACCATTCTGCCCGTTACGCAACATCTTCGCCGAGCCACCGAAGAAGCTACACCAGACCTTCGTATTCAAGACATAACTCGTATGCAACAAGTTCACTTAGACGTAACACACATGCTTTCTGGCGAACCAATCCCGCTAGACTTCATGCAAAATGAATACCCCATTACACGCTATCGTACACGCGAGCAATTTCCTGGGTTGCCGCTTTGGGGAACACTGCCTTGGAGATAGGACTTACCCATTTTCGTAGGAGGAACACGCTCTAATACTGTTTTATTGGTAAAGTATTAGACAACAACAATGAACTAATCATATTAAGACCTTGTCATTTTAATGTATACTGTGCGCAAGTTAAGAGGAACAACCGTTGTACCAATTACATTAACCAGCTCTAGCGACAAACAGTAGCCCTGTCCCTGCGGAAATTCTGGCTCTGGTGCTAAGCGTTGCAGTGGTTGCCACACCTTT
>WQVV01000107.1 GCA_009785665.1 Defluviitaleaceae bacterium | reverse complement strand
TTTAGGCGGCTTGCTTTAAAATTCTACCTGCTTGCCGTCTGTTTGCTATACCCTTTTTTCCTTGCACAACGCCTTTCTTCTTTTTGCTTTTTTATGCTTGACATTTCTTAGCAGGTCTTTCTTGTTTTATATTTAAATTATACGGCAAAAATTTAGTAAGGTCAAACAACTTTAGTGATGTCGCTCATTTTGTTGACAAAAAACTTCATCGTGGTAGAATTGATAAACCTGTAAAATGGCTTATTTTGGAGGGCTTTATGCGATTACGTAAGGGTATCATTTTTATAGTTGTGTCGGTTATTGCGGTTATATCTATGTCTTCGTATGCGGAGGCTAATGTTCCAAGCCAGTTTGACCTTGATGTTATTCTGGTAATTGACCATAGTGGTTCTATGAGTTGGGCAGACCCCAATAAACTCGCGCTTACGGCGGCAAACCTTTTTATTGATATGAATTTTGGTTCGGATTCGCGGGTTGGTTATGTAATGTATTCACATTACATTGTTGCGCAGCGCGGTTTAACAGACTTGGTTAGTTTCAGCCGCGATATAAAAAATGAGATTTCCGCAATGGAATACGGCGGCTGGACTGATATTGCCCTTGGCGTAGAAACGGCACTGGAAATTTTTGCGAATGAACCAGACCGCAGTCGTACCCCCGCGATTATTTTGTTAAGCGACGGAAATACTAGCCTTGAAGTTCCTTCAGGGGTTCAGCCGCGCCCAATTCGTAGTACTGTTGAATCTAATCTCGCGTTGCTGTACGCGGTTGATAACGCTGCAAGTATGGGCGTTCCCATTTTCACCGTTGGGTTTAATCACAATGGTGAACTTGACATTGCCACAATGGAGCTAATGGCGCGCCAAACTGGCGGTTTTTCGCGTGAAACTGTAATTGCAAACGACTTGCCAATTATCATGTTTGACATCTACAGCCATTTGACGGGTGCGCGTGGTGATGATGTTATTGTTGAAACAGTTCCAGCGGATGGCAATATGTCCGTTACTATTCCTATTCGTGATAGCAGTATACATAGGGCCATTGTGACTATTATGTCAAATCAGCCTGTGCAAGATGTCGCACTGCTAGACCCAAGCGGTGCGGCGGGTACGTTCACCCAAAACTCTGACGCAAGTCAGTTGTACACGCTGATTACCATTATGCATCCCACCATGGGCGATTGGGTTTTGTCGTTTGTTGGTACTCCAGGGACTACTGTTTCTATTAATTTTTTAAGCATCTATGACGTAACTTTTGTGTTCGACCTGCCGCGAACTGCCCCAGAAGAAGCAACATTTTCATGGCGGCTGGAAAATGACATGGGCGCGGATATAACTGATAGTTACTTGCTGAATCTGCTGTACCCTTCCATTTTCATA
Source organism: Defluviitaleaceae bacterium (assembly GCA_009785665.1). Classification (GTDB taxonomy): domain Bacteria; phylum Bacillota; class Clostridia; order Lachnospirales; family WQUN01; genus WQVC01. The sequence continues at coordinate 8,800 of WQVV01000107.1, read as the reverse complement.
AGAAATCTGGACACCGACGAGGAAATACAACTCAACTTTGCCGCAGGCCAACAATCACTAACCGCGCAATTACCCGAAGGACATTACGAAGCATACATGATTTTGGATAGCCACGGCATTTTGCGCGAGTCTAATTTGCATACGTTTACCATACATGAGTTTAACCCGCCGCCTATTCCCTCGCCAATAGGGCTTCGCGACGGCATTTATCACGTCACGCTAACAACAATTTTTAACCCTCGCACAGAAATCAGTATTAACAACCTAGTAAACTTTAACCCAGAAAATCGCCCGATAACAGTATCACCGATTGCGGGTGTTTGGGGCAATTACGTTGAATGGGATTTCCACTCCTTTGATGAAACAATAGTGCTATCAGCACTACGCGCAGGGCGTACTGAAATTCCTGTGAATGTTCAAGATGTTCATGGGCAGACCGTTACGGTTATCATTTCCGTGAACATTATTAATGGGCTAGTTTTTGTTGTGATTGTACTTGCTGTTATTATTGGAATCGCGCTGTTGGTAATCACATTTATGCAAACGAAAAAGCCCAAACTAAACGACCCAATGAGCAAGCTATATATAAAAATGACACTACCAGCAAGTATGGCACACGACACCCCGCCAGAATACGCGCTGGTTCTACCAGCAGTAAAAGGCAAAAAGACCTTGCGTGAGCTAATCAACATGAACATGAGCATATCAGAACCATACCGCGTCGCAATGCAGTCAATAGGCTGGTTTGCCGATAATGCAATTTTGTCTGCAAAATCGAAAAGCTTGCTGGAAATCAAAATCCCACAAAACGCAGGTTACACCATAAAAGTAGACAAAAACGCAGGCAAAACCGCCGTAGCCTTCAACCGCAACGGCGGCACAGAAATCCGCGTAGGAACAATGGGCGGCAGTGGCTACGACGAATACGACGAGTTTGTGATAACACTGGGCAATCCGCCAGCATTCGGCGGCAACACCCAAATAGACTACTCCGACGGCTTCGACACAGGCACAACCAATAAAAACGCGACAACCAACGACGACAACTTCTGGTAAATTTAGGAGGCATGAAATATGGCACTAGGAAAATTAGCAAGAGAACATTTGGAATCGGAATTACTACTAAGCAAGGGCGGCGGCATCTATTACGATAATGCCCGCGTGGAAGCCAGCGAAACGGAAGCAACGCTATTCATAGGGCTGGGCGGCACTGGCGCGGATATGTTAATTCGCATAAAAAACGAAGTGAAACGCAGAATGGTTTTGCCGCAAGTAAACGGGAAAATTGTATCTGATACGCCGAATAATATCGGCTTTCTTGCGATAGATTCGGATAAAACATCAACGAAGAAAGCATGGGGAACGGCGACATTTGACCAATACGGCTCGGAATTTTGTTCGATTGCGGTGGACGACAAACAGGCTATTGTTACCAAGTGGAAAACGCTGTCTGAATCCAACACAGAAGAGGCCGCATGGTACGATAAAATAGACGCAGAAGCCGCTCTACCTGGAGCAGGCGGAAAACGCCAAATAGGGCGGTTGCTTCTATTTGAAAACATTCGCAGCGTAAAAGAACGCATGGAAAAGAAAATCCGCGACCTAATAGCAAGCGGCATAAATAACGTAACAGTTGTAATTGTCGCAGGAATTGCAGGCGGAACGGGTTCGGGAACTTTTATTGATATTGCGTATATTGCGCGAAAAGTCCTAGAGGAATTATCCATTCCAGGGCGAAATATTTTTGGCTATATAATCCTTCCAGATGTAAACCTGCTAAACGGCGGGAACGCAGATGTATTAAAACGCAATGGGTTCGCCGCGCTGAAAGAACTCGACTACTGGATGAGCCCCAGCAAATACGAACAAGATGACCAATTCGTGCAAAATTACGGAAGTGGTATCGCGGTGCGTTCAACTACCAGCCGTCCGTTTAATTTTTGTCATCTGCTTTCCGCGCAAGACATGAACGGAATGCCTTTGACGTACAACAAAGTTATCAACAGTATGGCGGAAAATGTATTTGCGTATATCGCGGGCGAGGTAGGCACAGACGCAGACAGTAGCGGCAACAGCACAATGAGTGCAATGTATGATAACATCAACGAGTATATAGATAGCCTTTCGTCAAAAGCTCCGATTCCTGCGTGTTATAGGTATCTGGCGGTGGGCAGTCACAAACTGGAAATCCCTTATGAGGAAATTTCTACGCTACTTGCAATTGAGTTGTTCAAGCGGCTAAAACCCACCTTTGAAGCACGCCCAACGGAAGACACTTTCAAGGCGGATATGACAACATTGCGGTTGATTCCAAAAGACATTGTGCATAACAGCATGACGCGTGGGCTTCAACCGTCACCACTGGACGGAAATCCGAATTATCAACACGGGCAAATATGGGGCGGCGAAAACGTAGGCCCTAAAAACAATCGCGCATACGCAGATGTATACCAATGGATTGCCCGTGAATTTCAAGTAACCGTAAAAACCGCAGTAGAAAACTGGGCAAACGACCAAATAGGCGTTTTTCAAAATTTCATAAAAGACAGCATGAAAAAACCCGACAAAGGCCCATTGTACCTAGCCGCACTAATGAAATCCGACAACAAATGGAGCATAATTCCAACACTAACCAGCTTGGCGGAGCAGTGCGACGGCATAGCATCAACATGCATGTCTCAAACTGCGCAAATAGAAGCGAATCTGCAAACCGCCTACAACGCAGGGCATGGCAAGCTATTAAACCGCTCGAAATACGTTACCGATTACTTAACTGCGCTGTTCGAGTGGATGGTAAACGAGAACTCAATTTTTGTATACCCGCAACGGGCAAAGGAAATCCGCGACCTTCGCGATAGATTGCAACTTTACTACGACAAAGTTTTCTCAAAGCTTGCAGATGTACTTGACGCACTACCAGATATTTTCCGCCAAAACTACGATTACATGGTAATAGCCGAACGCGAAGCCGAAAGCGAAGGACTAATCGAAGAAGGCACGCGTTTGATATGGCCATTAAAATACGTAAAAAAGAAAGCAACCGACCTACGCGATTTCGACAAAATGCTGGACGAAGCGGTAATCCGTTTCCTAGATGATATGACCGCAAGCCTATCCCGCTGGACAGGAAGCGACTTAGATTCCCTAGATGACGCGCCCACAGGCACAGACGTTCCAGGGTTTATATCGCAATTTGTAAGCCAGCAATTTGGCGGGCTTCTGACCATCAACATGGAAGACCTAATGCGAAGCAAGGAAGGCGCAGATGATTTAGACAAGTATCTTCATTTAATTTTGCCCAGCATGAAGGATAAAGCTGTGCCTATGTTTAGTATGCGCCAGCAATATCGCAACACTTCAACGGCGGAATTTGGGCTGACCTCTGTGCCGCAAGATTGTTTGGAAATTAAAGCGGCGGCAAATAAATATGTAAAATCCGATAAAATGTTCGTGAAGCCCAGCAAGGAGAAAACACGGCTGTACTTCGTAAAAGTGGTATCGGGCGTGCCGCTGTATGCCTACGCCAAAATCGAGGACATGGAGAAAGAATACGAAACTGCAAAGAAAACCCAGACAACCCGTGATGGAACGCATTTGAACGGCAAGTGGTGGGGAAGTGACATCATGCCATCGCCACTTCCAGAGGCCGCGTGGACACCCACCGTATACACCAATCCCAACGTAAAGGCGCATAATGATGAAATACGCGAGGCATTCGATTTCTGCTTGAAGAACAATGTAATCCGTCCCGATAACGAAGCCAGCCCATCGAAATATTTGCTGTATATAGCCGATGCCCAAAAGGCAGACCCGTCCAATTTAGATTTCAGCGAACACGCGTCCCTAGAAGAACAGCTATCCGCCCTACGAGAAGAACGCGACACCCTCTGGAGCGGCGATTCCATTGAGCTAATGGGCATGGGAACAAGCGGCACTGCCGATTTACTAAAAACCGTTCGTGAAAGCATTTTGCGTTTGCCGCGCATTTGCAACGAAATCAAACGTCAAAGCGAAATTGTTTCCGCTTTCTCGCAAATGGAAAAGGAACTGGAAGACCCGCGTTACTTCGCATTTGGGTTAGTATGCGGTTTGGTAGCGAAGCAGGGATATAAAATTGTTGCTAAGCGTTCCGTAAGTTCCGCCAGTTCGGAGTTGCTATACGACACCACGCTGGAAAAACCTTTCGGCGAACACGAGGCATACAAGGCATTTCGCAAGCTACTAGACGACACCCGCCGCCAAGATATTCACACAATGCGCACAGAAATGCTAGAGCGCGTTTCCACAGACGAAACCGAAAAAGCCGAGGTAATGTCCCGCGTAGAAGCAATAGCCAAAACCTACAAAGCCGAATTACAAGAAGCAAAATCCCGCATAGAACGCGCTCCCGTAGACAAGCGCAAACCCCTCAAAGATATTTATGCATTCTACGCGACTGTACTAAAAATCGCTGAAAATTATCGAGATAAGTATTTGGTGTAGCTACGCAGTAGGATTTTGCTAAGAACTTGTGATTAATTTGAATGGAGTGATTTTAGTGAGCGCGTTACTAGTGGATTTTACATCAAAACAGCATTACACCTACGCCGATTACGCAACATGGCCAGATTATCCACGGTACGAATTGCTTAATGGGGAGGCTATTCAAATGAGTTCGCCGTCAGAGATACATCAATCAATAAGCATAGCACTTACACTCCAAATAGGTATGTTTTTACGAGGTAAAATGTGTCGAGTATATCACGCACCATACCATTGACAACTTGATGTGCGGCTAAATTACAATACAGTAGTGCAACCCGACCTTGTAGTAATTTGCGACATGACAAAAATCGAAAACGGGAAACACTGCCTTGGTACTCCCGATATGATAATTGAAATCCTATCCGAATCCACACGAGGATATGACAAAGTGAAAAAGTTTAATATTTACCTAGAGGCAGGTGTTCGTGAATATTGGATTGTAGACCCCATAGAGCGAATTGTAAATGTGCATATATTTAAGGACGGAAACTATATACTAAAACCTTATGGCGATACGGATACAATCTCCATACATGTTTTGGAAGGTTGCATGGTGAACCTTGCAGAAGTTTTTTAGAGCGGCAAAGCCGCCTTTCGCTGATAACCTGCGTTGCAAGCTATAATATTAAGAACCTGCGGTCAATAAAACTGCGCCGAAGTGGCGTAAAAACGGAATCTTTCAGCAGTTTTGTGACGACGACGCGTGCCACGCTAGGAGTTGCAAAATTGGTGAAAGGTTTCGTTTTTATGTCACTTCGGTGTGATTTTATTGACCGTAGGTTCTTAGGGTTTAAAATGTGGAAATCATTGCAACCCTAGCGTTTAACATGTTATCATAAAGGTGAAAATCTTAGGTATCATGAGGTGAATGAAATGGTAGAGAAAAAATTAGAACAAGCAACAACAATAGCGGGTATCTTAAAAGGAGTTAGTCCAGAACCACTAAGAGAAGAGGAACTTGATAAGTTTTTCTATAAAGATACAATGAAGATTCGCATGGGGCATGAAACTTTCTCACCTGTACGGGAGTTATTCGAGGCTTGTATTATGCCGTCAATCTCAAATGCGCATTTGCTTATGGGGCACAGAGGTTGCGGAAAAACCACAGAATTGCAGAATTTAAAACGCGAATTTGAAAAAGTTGGACATCGAGTTCATATGGTTGATACTCGAATGGAAACGGATAACACCAACATTAATCATTGGGATATTTTGCTTCTTGCAACCGAAGGATTATGCACAATTGCAGAAGATTCATTCGCAGACATACCAACCGAGCCATTTGAAGCCATTTACGAAATTTTATGCAGTGATATAAAAGTTGAGGAATCTAGTGCTGTTTTAAAATCCTATGGCAAGCGAAAGGGTTTTAGCGCAAATACCCCTGCCATACTAGACAACGTTTTAAATTTGTTTATTACCCTTAAAAGTGATATGCGATATAGTACGGAAACACGAACAAATATAATAACAGCAATGCCAAAACGCGCATCTGCTTGGTTGGCGAATATAAGGGAGATTTCAAGACATCTAACTGCTCATTGCAAGGAAAAACAACCGATTATCATTTTTGAGGGTTTGGATAAAATACATCCCCCCAATAAAATCATTGATATTCTAAATTATTCCGTTTTTGCTCAAATGCCTATTCCCATTATTTACACTTTCCCTATCGACCAATGCTATTCCACAAGCTTTGCGGCGGTAAGTGCAACATTTAATAGGCATGTGTTACCCATGATTAAAATTCGCAATATAAATAAAACTCTAAATGAAAGAAGCTTTGCCGTCATAAGAGCTATTGTTGAACTGCGGGCAGACTTAAAGCTTTTTGACAAAGATGTTCTTGATAGACTAATTGAAAAAACAGGGGGTTCCCTTCGCCATCTTTTTGAATGTATTGTCCGTGCCGCAAGGTTGGCAGCTTGGCGCGACTCTGAAAAAATTGGACATGAAGACGCAAACAGAGCATTAGCCGAACTAAGCAAAGAGATAACTAAACCTGTAGTAGAAAAAAATCACTTTTCTGTTTTAAGAAATATCATGAATAATCCCAGATCAGATAACCAGATTAAAGATTTAGATTCCTTGCTGGGCTGGATGAACGCATCAATTGTGCTTGAATACGAAAACGGAGAACGATGGATTGACGTACACCCATTGGTTGCAGATTTCATAAGCACAAAAACCACTGGTGAAAGCAAATGACCGATAATACTGGCAACAGCGAAGCCTATGCGGCAATCCGTTGGGCAATAGACAACGGGAACATAGGCTTTTTTTTCGTGTTTGCCCCGCCGCGAATGCAAAGGGAAATTGCAGTCACCTATAAATCACTAAACTCTGCAATATACGATTGTTCCAAAGAAGAAAACAAACCCTACTCCTACGCAAAATTAAGCCAATGGGTAGATGAACACGAAGAGCAAAATATTTTGTTTATCATAAACATGGACGCGGCACTGCATGAGGAAAACAACATAGCCGCCCTAAACATGAGCCGCGACATGTTAGCACGCAAAGAAAAAATGTGGTTTTTCTCCATGACAGAAAATATGGCTAATCGTCTGATGGCTACCGCCCGTGATTTTTACTCGTATGCAAGGTTAAAAATACGTTTTCAGCCAGAAGCAGACGAAGAATTTGAAGGTATGCATATCAAGGACTTTGATAACCGCCATAATGTGCAACAAATCAAGGAAACACTAAACCGCTACAAAGAACTGGAAGAACGATACATGGCAATGTCCGTTGAAAAAAACACAAGAAACGAGCTTCTTTCAGCCGCTATTGCTTTGATAGATATAGCTACACTTTACAGAGATTGCGCAGAGTATGAGAACGCACTAAAGTTACTTGAAAAAACAAGAGAAATCCGTGAAGGGCAGCTTGAGCCAGAACACCCCGATATAGCCACAACTTACAATAACATTGCGTTTATGTATGATGAACAAGCAAATTACGATGTTGCCTTGCACTGGTATCAAAAAGCGTTAGCTATCAACGAAAAAGTTTTCGGCAAAGAACACCCAAATACAGCCACCACTTACAACAATATTGCATTAGTATATAGTCATCAAAAAGAGTATGATACTGCCTTGCACTGGTATCAGAAAGCATTGTCTATCCGTGAAAAAGTTTTAGGCAATAACCACATTGACACCGCTGACATTTACAATAATATGGCATTAATGCATTGCGAACAGGGAGATTACAATAATGCACTAGAAGGACACTTTAAGGATTTAGGCATCGTTGAAAACATTTTAGACAAAGAACACCCCCATATCGCAATAAGTTACAATAACATTGCAGTAGTATATCGCCGTCAACAAGATTACGATAACGCATTGAAGTGGTTTCAAAAAGCTTTATCTATCTATGAAAAGGTTCGGGGTAAAGAACACCCCGATACCGCCACCACTTACAACAATATGGCGTTGGTATTTGACAATCAAGGCGATTACAATAAAGCCTTGGAGTTATATCAAAAATCTTATGAAATCTACCTTAACAAATTAGGGGAAGAACACCCATATACGATAACCGCTAAAGAAAACATACAAGCAATTTCAAACATGAAATAAAAAAGGACACCCCCGTCCTTTTTTTATTTCTCATTTCGCAGGAAAGTATCTGGCTTCGAGGCGTATGCGTAGCGTGCAATACATGCCATCGGCGAAAAGCGGCTATGCCGCCCGCCCGTAAAAAAAAACTTGTACGTGCTGTAAACTTTCTGATATATTATAAGCTGGTAATGGAAATGAAAAAGGTGGTAAATAAATATGCATAGTGATTATGTGACAAAAGGCAACAAGGTAGTGCCGCATCGTTCGTTGTTTAAGGCGATGGGTTATACTGATGAAGAGCTTGCGAAACCGCTGATTGGAATTGCAAATGCCCAAAGCGAAGTAGTGCCAGGGCATATCCATTTGGACGATATATCCGAAGCAGTAAAAAAAGGCGTTCTTGCCGCTGGCGGCACGCCGATTGAGTTTCCATCAATAGGCGTGTGCGACGGGATTTCTATGGGGCATATTGGAATGAAGTATTCCCTTCCAAGCCGCGAATTAATTGCGGATTCAGTGGAATCAATGGTGCTTGCACATGCATTCGACGCAGTGGTATTAATTCCGAATTGTGATAAAATAGTCCCAGGAATGTTGATGGCGGCGGCGCGGCTTAACATTCCAGCGATTGTAATAAGCGGCGGCCCAATGCTTGCAGGTCGCGTAGAAGGTCGCGCAGTCAGCCTCTCGCAGACATTTGAAGCCGT
>WQVV01000106.1 GCA_009785665.1 Defluviitaleaceae bacterium | reverse complement strand
AATTGATGGGCTTGAGCGTGTTAGGTTTATGACTTCGCACCCGAAAGATTTTTCTGATGAACTAATAGCCGCCGTGCGTGACTTGGGTAAAGTATGTAAATCGGTGCATCTGCCCTTGCAGGCAGGGAGTTCGCGGGTGCTGGCGGATATGAATAGGCAGTATACTAAGGAGGATTATATTTCGCTGGCGAAAAGATTGCTGGCGGCAGTTCCAAATTTGGCTTTGACTACGGATATTATTGTGGGCTACCCCAGCGAAACGGAGGAAGATTTCGCAGATACATTGGACGTTGTGAAGGAAGTTCGTTTTGCGGGGGCGTTTACGTTTATGTACTCCAAGCGTAGCGGGACTCCCGCCGCAGAGCGAACGGATTCCGTTCCAAGAAAAATAGTTAGCGAACGCTTCGATAGGCTAACCGCCGAACTCTACCCCATTATGACTGCGCGAAACGAAGAAAAAATCGGACAGGTAATCGCCGTGATGGTTGAGGAAGCGGCAACGCCGCAGTACAAAGGTCGCGCCGACGACCATTCATTAGTACATTTCACAGCGGAAAAGCAATTCCACGCAGGTGAAATCATATCCGTTCGCATTACCGCAGCGAAAACATTTTACATCAGCGGGGTGGCTGAATGAGTAAAAAGATTATCGCCTTAATCGCAACAATTTTGACCCTGTTAATAATAGCAGGGTGCAACGCTTATATCACCAAAGAACAAAACGAGCCAACAACCCCACTTCCAACGCCTTCCGAAGCAGAAGAAATAGAAGAAACTAATTTTGATGATTCTGAAAATACGCCCGAAGGCGAAATTGACTTTAGTGTGGTAAAAAGCATAAATGAAAACATGCCTCCGTTTGTTTTTAATGTTTTAGGAGGGTATCGTATGTTTAAGCATTTTTGTTGCCCCGAACCAACTTTGGAAAGCGGAGTCATAGACACTATTCGCATTACAACCGTGCAAGGGGAGTTGATTCAAGAAATTGGTCGTTTTCTTGCATGGAGGTATGGGGCTAATGAATCAAATTTTTTTGGCTTACATTTTGCGGATTATAATTTTGACGGCTATTTAGATATAGCAATGAATATAAGGGGTGGCGGCAACCGAGACGGCGGTGATTTTTACTATTGGCTGTGGGACAAAGAAACGGAGCAATTTGTATTTCACAATCAGTTAAGTAATATGAGGGGCAACGGAAACATAACAATCCACGAAGAAAGACAACAGCTTGTAGTATGGTTTAGTCATGCAGGCGGCAGACACCATACATTCTACGAACACAATAACGGCATTTACGAGCCTGTAGAAATATTTTTCTGGGAATTTGATTGGTTAAACCCAGAGGGCTGGAATCCTCCCGAAGGTGATTACAACGTAATGCTAACCCGCATAGATTTAATAGAAAACACGACGGAAGTTTTCTACGAATATTGGTCGTAATACAAAACGAAGGGCGGAAACAAAAATGTACACATTTGAAATCCGATTTTTCCCAAAAACTTTTGACGAACCATTTATCGACGAGTTTGACAATCACATGCATTCATTTATGTCATGTTTGTACAAAAACGGGCAAACACTTGGGAAGTTTGAAAACAAAGTTAAGCTTGACGACCACTACGCCTGTAGGATAGCAACCTACGAAATGGATTCCCTAGACGAAAAATATTTCAACAAGTACTGCAAAGAAAGAATTACAAAAATTTCGGAAATGTCGGTAAAAGAACCAGTATTTCATTTCGTCGGAAAAAATTACAATGTACGCGCTGGTTGCGCTTGCGAATCTCCAAGCCATTATATATTGCTCCACTCTCTTGATGGTGAATCCCCCGTAGTTTGCGGCGATTGCTTGGAAGGCGTACCTCTGTACAAATTGCCAAAAATCCAATACGCCAGCAGCGGCGAGGAACACGACAACATTCTATGGTGGGAGTGGAAGTACGAAGGTTATCAGCTACAATTCATAGGCTGGCACGGAAAAGAAGAACGCCGTTGCCACAAAATGATGAGCAACCCCAAAAGCCCGTTATCAAAAGAAGGACGGCGAATCTGCAAACAAATGGAAAAACTCACAAAAAAACCATTCTACTATTTCCTATACAACTGGTACAAAGATAACAAAAAAACCTGCCCAAAGTGCAAAAAGCCGTGGGTAAACAAAGACTGGGACAACAAAAATAAAAAAATAAGATACGAGTACGTTTGCAAAAAATGCCGTCTAGTTTCAAACGACATGATGACACCATAATAAGGCGTGTTGCCACTACAAAAATCCGTAGTGGCAACGCGCCTTATTAGATTTCGCATGAAAATTTTCACAACCTACTTTCCGTTTTTTGACTTATGTGCTATGCTTGAGATAGCACATATAAGGAAATGTCAAAGTGCGAATATTGTGTCGGGAGATGATGATTTGATTACAACCAACATGCACGAGTTGATGCAAATTGTAAACGGCGAACATGCCGACCCACATCATGTACTAGGAATGCATGATGTAACGCTAGAAAAGGAAGAATTTACGATTGTTCGCACATTTTGCCCAGGAGCAGTTAAAATTGAACTGCTGAATCCTAACAAACCCGACGAAGCCTATGAAATGCAATTGGAACATACGATGGGATTTTTTACGGTAGACTTGCCTAAACAAAAGCATTTTAGGTATAAGTTGCGGTACACGGGGCATGATGGGCATGTGTGGGACGCTTGGGACCCGTATAGTTTCGCGCCGTTAATTTCTGATATGGACTTGCACTTGTTTGGGCAAGGAACGCATTATGAAATTTTCAACAAGTTGGGCTCAACGTCTATGGTTGTTGATGGTGTGGCTGGCGTACTTTTTGGCGTGTGGGCACCCAATGCGAAACGGATTAGCGTTGTGGGCGATTTTAACGCTTGGAATGGGCTTCGTCACCCAATGCGCTCGCTTGGGACTTCTGGCGTTTGGGAATTGTTTATTCCAGGGCTTGTGGATTACGACAAGTACAAATACGAAATATCTTCGCACACGGGCGGATTTTTCCATAAGTCTGACCCATATGCGTTTTTCTCAGAGCTTCGCCCAAGCACGGCATCTATGGTTTACGACATCACAGGCTATAAATGGAATGACGACAAATGGATTGCAAAACGCACACAACACGACCCAATGGACGGGCCAGTAAATATCTACGAAGTTCACCCAGGCAGTTGGCGCAAAGTAGCCGAAGATGGCTGGCGTTTCATGAGTTGGCCAGAGCTAACCAAAGAACTAATCCCCTACGTAAAAGACATGGGCTACACTCACATAGAACTAATGCCCATCACGGAATTTCCATTCGACGGCTCATGGGGCTACCAAGTAACGGGATATTACGCCACCACAAGCCGCTTTGGAAGCCCGCATCAGTTCATGGAATTTGTAGACGCTTGCCACCAAAACGACATTGGCGTACTTATGGACTGGGTTCCTGCCCACTTCCCCAAAGATGCGCATGGTCTAGCGTGGTTCGACGGCACGCGTCTGTACGAACACCAAGACCCCCGTCAAGGCGAACACCCCGACTGGGGAACGCTAATTTTCAACTACGGGCGTAACGAAGTTAAAAACTTCTTAATCGCAAATGCACTTTTCTGGATAAATCATTACCACCTCGACGGTCTACGCGTGGACGCAGTGGCTTCCATGCTGTACCTTGACTACGGCAAGCAATTCGGGCAGTGGGTACCTAACGAATACGGCGGCCGCGAAAACATAGAAGCAGTGGAATTTATGAAGCATATGAACTCTGTGCTTCGTGGCGCGCACCCCAATGTTCTAATGATTGCAGAAGAATCCACCGCTTGGACGGGCGTTACTCGCCCTGCCCAGCACGACGGCTTAGGATTCTCCCTAAAATGGAACATGGGCTGGATGAACGATTTCTTAGAATACATGACAAAAGACAGCGTATACCGCCGTCACCATCACCATAATCTGACATTTAGCATGGTTTACGCATACTCCGAACGCTATATTCTAGTTCTATCCCATGACGAAGTTGTTCACGGCAAAGGTTCGCTAGTAAACAAAATGCCTGGTGATACATGGCAAAAAATGGCCAACCTTCGCTCTGCACTGGGTTACATGATGGGACACCCTGGCAAAAAACTACTCTTCATGGGCGGCGAGTTCGCGCAATTCGACGAGTGGAGCGAAGCCCGCACCCTAGACTGGTTTTTGCTAGACATCTACGAACACCACCGCCAAATGAGAGAGTTTGTAAAAGACCTAAATCATCTATACCTACGCGAAATAGCCCTATGGCAAAATGATTTCGACGGCAGTGGTTTCTCATGGATAAACTGCGACGATTACGAACGCAGTATATTATCATTCCACCGCACCGCCACCACGCCCAAGGGCAACGAATATCTAATCTTCATATGTAATTTCACCCCATGCCCACATATGGATTACCGTGTAGGTGTTCCAGTAGCAGGCCAGTACACCGAATTGCTAAACTCCGACGACCACAAATACGGCGGAAGCGGCATAATAAACCCTGGCAGTCACAGCTCCCAGCCGCATCTATGCGACGGCAGAGAAAACAGCGTTCCCCTAAAATTACCGCCATTAGGCATAGTAATTCTAAAGGGCAAAGATTTTTAGAGCGGGCGGCAAAGCCGCATTTCGCCGATTACATGTATTGGCAAGCTAACGCATACAGTCTCGAAGCCGAGAACAGTTTTCTAGCCTATAAAAAGCCGCCAATGGGCAATTACACTCCCGTTTGGCGGCTTTTATGTGCAAATCAATCTTAAAGTGCCTCTATTTCTTGGAGTGAAATACCCGTGTTTTTCACAATAACGCTAAAAGGCACGTTGTCTTGTTTAAGCCCTCTGAAAACTTCTCGCAACTCTCGATTGACTTCCCTTTGTTTCAATTCGTCAAACCAACCTTTCTGCTCAACCTCTAAAAAGCGTTTCTTCAAAGTTGGGTATATTTTCGATGCCTCCTTATACGCATTCCAATTTGCTAATATTATTCTTTATACATATACGTTTTTTCCCCTAGTCTTAATTTCTTAAAGGCATTGATAGTTTCAAAAACTTCTGTTGGGGTAAGGTCGTCATGCAGGTTTCGCAGTATGATGTTGTCATCTTGTTTACTCACTAATATTTGTACAGGAAAACATCGCCTTCATTGTCTACAGCAAACTTCCTCACTTCTTTAAGGTAATGAATCACATTTCTCGGATGCTTGCTCATCACGAAAATGATAGTTGTATCGTCCAGTGAAACCTTACTAAATGCTGAATATAAATAAATGCCCCTTACCTATGCAAGCGATGTAGTCCTCCACAGTTAGGACATCATTGTGCGCCTTGTATTCAAAAAGGTTATAGCCCTTAAACTTTTTGGACAGAGCATGGTTTTCAGGGATTGTACCGTTCTTCGGAGTAACCACAACATCAATGCGTAAAGATTCATTGCTCATACTTTTTCCTATAAAACAGTGCCATATCCGCCTCGCAGCAACCCTGCAAGTTTGCACTATCTTCGTAGGGCGAATATGGCACTGTTTTGGCGGAAAAAGTATCAAGCGATGTTCGTCTTGAAAGCCCAAGGCTTCCTCTGTTGGGTCAAGGACGGCTATCAGCCCTTGACAAAATGGAGGATGCCACCAATGCTTTACTTTATCTTCTTGCAGCGGGTTGTCATGTTCATTCAAATATCCCGACCCCCTTCCTCCTCAATTATACCATAGCTGTTAATGTTGTTCATAACATTATGAAAACAGAGAGAAAATATAGATATGATGCTGCTGGCAATCAACTGGTGAAGGCGTATACAGTTAAAGAAATATTTTAGGATAATTGGGACGATTTTGTCATTGAAATGATAAAACAAGGCAAAACCATACGACCAACTATCATGGAAGAAGTCGCCAAAATAATTGGTTGTGCAGTGGCAAGACCCCAACAACGGCTTTGCATTTTACTCGTGTCCAGATTGCGGAGTGCAAAAACGAGTACCTTTTACATGCAAAAGCCGCTTTTGCAATACCTGCGGAGCGAAATATTCTAAAGATAGGGCTTTGGCTATGTCGAAAACTCTGCTTAAAGGTAAGTGTCAAATAGAGCCGCGTCTGTACAGAGGCGGCTCTATTTGACGCTTACTACCGTTTTACGCAATTTCAACGACTGTTAATTTCTTCCTAGAATTAGAATGCCGTGGCGATTGACAGCTAACAAGTTTTTTGATATATTTTCTTTCGTTCGCTAATGTAGCTCAGGCGATAGAGCAGCTGATTCGTAATCAGCAGGTCGGGGGTTTGAGTCCCCCCATTAGCTTGGCTTTTTAGTGCCTTTTCGCTTTTTAGGGAAAAGGCACTTTTACTACATTTTTGCAAAATACACCTAGCTATACACCCCTTTTTTGCTCTCTGCTGATTGTTGGTCAGTTGCACTTAAATGGTTCTTATTTTTGCATGTCTAGGTAGGATAGCTTGCGGCGTTTTTCTATGATTGTGTAGTATGATGCTAGTTGGAGATACATTTCGGTTACTTTCATTTCTGAATGCCCTAGGATTCTGGATAATTCGTATACGTCACCTAGACCGTTTACTAGAAAGTTTGTTGCGAAGGTGTGACGGAAGAGGTGGGCGTGTAATCTTGCAATACCTGTTCTTTTTTTCAGCCGACCCATCAGCGTTCCTATGCAACCATCAGAAACGGGCTTACGATATTTGTTTAGGAAAAAATATTTATCGTCCTCGGGTGCATCAGCGGCGCGACGTTTATTAACGTAAGCCAGCATCAGCCGCCGAACTTTTAGCCCAACGGGGATTATTCGTTCTTTTCGACCTTTGCCTAGAACTTTCATGTAGCCTTTTTCAAAGTTTATGTTTTCCGTTTCTATGCCTGTAGCTTCGGATAGGCGTAAGCCGCAATCGAGGAGCAAACAGATTAATGCACGGTTACGAAGTCCCGTTTCTGATTTTGTGAAGGTTGATAAAATCGTTGATATTTCATCATCTGTTAAAATTTCTATCGTTGGGCGTTCTGCTTTTGGTAGTTTTATTTTTTTGTGTAATGGTATCACGATAAACTCTTCTGAATGGCAGTAGGTTAGAAAAGCCTTGATATGCCGCATGTAGGTTTGAACACTTCGCTTTGTTAGTTTTTCATTGCCGCCACGTTCGGCGGGTTTGCTGTCAATATAGAGTTGATACGATTGCACTTGAAAAAGCGTAAGTTCTGATATTAAACTCACGCCTTTTCCCGCCAGCCAATCTGTAAAGCGGGTTAATATTGAAGTGTACCCTAGAATCGTTTTATCGGTGTTTCCCTTTAGTCGTTGTTCCAAAATGAAAGAATCAACCGTCTGTTTTAATGTCATACAAAACCTCTTTATTCATTAGCTTCATCATTAGATACTTTCTCGCCTTCAAGAAAACGGATATATTCATCTGTTCTATCCTCTATTATCATCATTTTCACCCCGTTTCTTTTTGCGATTTTTGAGCAAAACTTCCTTCTTTGCTTTTTGAACGGAATACATATTTAGTAGTTCGCCAAAAACATTTTTTACTATGTTGCCGTTTTCGTCTGTGAAGAATAGCCCCATTTTGTGGGCGTTGTTGTCGGAAATATCGGCTAAGAAGTCTGACATATCTTCCACAAAGCCCGATTCTAACTTGTCATCATAGACTGCCGCCGAAGCCACTGCGTTGATTGCTCGTTTTTGCACGGCTTGTTTATCCATGTGGTGGGTGTAGTCGCGGAGCATTTTTTCGTTTAGTTTTAAGCCCTCAAGTTTGACGTTGCGAAGCCGTTCCCACCATGCAAGATATTTGGGTTCACCGTTTGCATCTTTGCCTTTGTAAAACGAAAGTGTTTTTTTTGTTAGGTAGTCTAAGTACAGGCTTTTGTTATCTACTATTCTGTAGATGCGTTTCAGCGGTTCGGGAAGAACGCTTTCTCTACTCCAGTCTATTTTGCAAGTTTCTATAAACTTGTCCGAATAGTAGTAGAACTTGCGTTTTGTTTCGTATTCTATGTTTAGCACTGGGGTTGTTTTGGGCATGAACTCGTTTGCTTGGGTTCTGAAATCTGCGAGACTTGCATTTGGATTGTTTAGTAGTTTTTCGTATTCTTCACGTCGCGTTGATGGGGAAGCATGTTCAACGTAAAAGGCAATACGGGCTTTTGCTAGATAGTCTACATTTTTGTATGGGAATGCGTATTCCATGCACCATTTATCATAGTAGGAGATTAAACCCTTTTCTGCCCATATATCAAAGAAGAACGCTTTGTAGCCCATTTCGATTACTTCTTTTACTTTGTCGTAAACTCGAGCGCGTACATTGTTTGATTTTTTGCTTCCCATGCAAATATAATCCTTGTGTACTATTGTGCCGTCTTTGGCGTGTTCAATGTCACCATGTAAGTAAAAATCCTTTAAATTTGTGTGCAGATTTTTCATTTTGCCGCCGACTTCTTTAAAAATTTTGTCGGGACTGGTTATGCCGTTTATATGATAGCAGTAGTCTATTCGGCTTTCACGACACTTTTCTATTTTTAAGTTGTAGGCGGAAAGTAGTTCTTCTACCTTTAAGTATGATTCCATCAAAATATTATCTACGCCCCTAGTCCATAATCCCAAGGCGCGAAGCTGTATTACTATTCGCGGTGTTTCCACGTTTGGCAAGGTGTAGCATAGAAATATGTCGTATAAATCTGTTTGGGTTAGGCAGTAGGCGTAAAACTTATAGCTTTTCAACGTTACGCATAGACCATGGGAAAACTCTACAGGCTCGTGATTTATGTTGGCGGCTTGCTTGGTTATGTCTAGCCCCTCAACCAATGGTTGAATGCTATCCATTATATCCAAGTCCCTGCCATCACCACGGATAAACACCGAATAATACAGGTTGTCTATTGTTGGTAGCACTTTATCACGAACTACACTGAAATATTTTTCTTGCATTTCCTTTGATAATTCTTGAAAAAATCCTGTTCTTGGCACTTGCCGTATATATGCCATGCTTTCCCTCCAAATTTGTGGGCAAGTAGTGGTTTGCCCACACGATTTTTTTTCATATAATCCAGTAATATCAATCCTTGCGCGGGGTTTTTGGCTTGAAATCCGTGGGACGTGTGTACACTGCTGTCCCTCTCCCCTTACGGGGCTTTTTTTGTGTGCTTCGCGCTGATGGACGCACGGTTGAAGTTTGCCGCCAAGGTCTCCCGTTCGGTCAACCTTGGCGGCGTACTTCAAACAACTTCTGCTTCATCTTCTCTTATTTCAAGATGCTTGTATTTCTCATAAATTTCGTCGTAAATTGTGTAGCTGTCATAAATTTTGAAAACGGTTGGGACGCAAAGCACGAAGCCGCTACTTATTTTTACTTTTTGACTATGCCCGTACCATTCTTCGCGCTGGACGAATACTGTAATTGGTAGCCACCATAGATAACTTGATACTTTTCTGTGTTTTATTTCTATTTCAATCAACGGACGCATTTGTTTATCTACAAAACTATCACTTTGCGTGATTAGGTAAATATCAAAACCTAAATGCCTATGGGTTGTGAAAAATATTACCCAATCCATTCTGCCGCCTTGATTCCAGTGCCTTGCGTTAAATATTATTTGACATTCATCTATGAATACTAGGGTTTGGCTTTCTATTCCCTTTTCATGGTGGTTTATCATGAATGCATATAGTTGGTCGGGGGTTATTTCGTTTATTGGTATGTGTAGGTAGTTCCCAATCTTCTTGCGACCGCCCTTGCTTACGTAGTTAATATCAATCGGTACGGTGCTGATTACATTTTTGCCACGCCGCAAGGCATCTTTGATTTTTTTCGCCATGTTGTACGACTTCCCAGACCCTGGTCTGCCTGTATAAATAAAAATCATTTTATCAACCGCCTTTTATTACTGGACAAGCACAAGTTTGTCTCTCTCATATCCAAAAATTTTATGATTTTATTACTTTGCCAAGTCGTAGGTACACATTTATAATGTGAAATCCTACCACTGCTAGAATCCAATGGTGCATTACTAGCAAGATAGGTGCAACAGGGACAAATGCGTGTATATACCTTACGTATGGAACTGATGACATTAAATCCATTAAAGGGTGTATTGCCACCGCAAATGGACTTCGGGGCAATGCTCCCGCCGCGCCTAGTGCTAATAAAAACAACCCTAAAAATGCTACTTTAGCTAACAGTTGCACCATTGATATGCCTGCGGCTGATGTTATAAACCACATAAAACCTTTTTT
>WQVV01000105.1 GCA_009785665.1 Defluviitaleaceae bacterium | reverse complement strand
CCGAATCGCCATCATACATGCCCCCAACATCGTTGCCTATGAAACTATAGCATATATTTGTCGTGTATGAAAGAATTTTTTGCCTTTTTTACTATATAAGCGTGCATCAAATTTGAAACACTTGTAAATCTCGCTGAAAACTATCATAATAGAAAGGGATGGACATTTTCATAGAGAAAGCAGGCTGGGTATGAAATGGATAAAACCGCAACGTGATTTTGGGGATATTTGTCCCGTTTATATACGGAATTTTACGCTTGATGTGAATAAAATGCGTGGCGATAGAGCTATGCTTACAATCACCGCGTTAGGGTGCTACGAGGTTAAACTTAATGGGCGGCGTGTAAGCGATTATGTTCTCGCGCCTGCGTGGACGGAGGTTTTTCCGTCTTCTTCACATGATGGGCGATTGCAGTATCAGCGATATGATATTCACCATTTGCTTGAACTTGACAATACTATTGAGGTTATTGTTGGGCGTGGATGGTATCGTTCACCATTGGCGGGTTGGCGTGTCGAAGATGGCCGCGACCCGCGTTTAGATATGCCTCCCGCACTTATTGCAGAATTAATTATTGATGATGAAATAATCGGAACAGATTCCACTTGGCAAGTTGCCGAAAGCGCGGTTATATTTAGCGAAATCTACGATGGCGAATTTTACGACGCTAGAATAGATAACAAAGAGCGCGTGTTGGAAGCAGTTGAAGAATGCCCGAGTTCCTTACTCCCCAAAATTGAACTCGTGCCGCAACAGGGCGAGGAAATTCGCGAAATGGAAAGACTTGCACCTGCGGCGTTTATAACCACGCCTAGAGGTGAGGTTGTTTTAGATTTTGGGCAAAATTTAACTGGCTATGTAGAATTTTCTCTTCCCGCGAATATCCGCGAGGGGCAAGAAGTAAAAATTTCTTTTGCGGAAGTGCTGGATTCTGATGGGAATTTTTACACGGAAAATTACCGTGAATCAAAATCAGAGTTGCGGTATATTTGTCGTGACGGGGCGCAGATTTATAAACCTAAGTTGACGTTTTTTGGGTTTAGGTATATTCGGTTGGATTCGTTTCCTTGCGCGGCTGATGCGGCGGAATTTACCGCAATTGCCGTGTATTCTGATATGAAGCGAACGGGATGGATTTCTTGTTCTAACCCGTTGGTGAATCGTCTTTTTGAAAACGTAATTTGGGGCCAGAAAGGAAATTTCCTTGATGTTCCAACAGACTGCCCGCAACGCGACGAGCGGCTTGGCTGGACAGGCGACGCACAAGTTTTTGTAAAGACGGCATCGTTTAATTATGACGTTGAGAAATTTTTCACAAAATGGCTTGCAGATTTATCAATCTCCCAGCTTGATAATGGGCTAGTTCCGCATGTTGTTCCAGATACCCAGAAGGGTAGGGGCGGAAGCGCGGCATGGGGTGATGCAGCAACAATTTGCCCATGGCAGATTTATCTTACTTATGGCAACAAGACAATTTTAGAGCAGCAATTTGAAAGTATGTGCAAATGGGTTGATTTCATCACCGCCACCACGAATGACCAATTCCTTTGGACGGGCGGTACGCATTTTGGTGATTGGCTTTCGCTAGAACTTCCGCCGCCAGAAGTCCCCGATATTCGTAGGGGCGCAACACGTCATGATTTTCTTGCTACCGCGTTTTATGCGCATTCGGCTGGGTTGGTTGTTAAGGCTGGGGAAGTTCTTGGGCGTGATGTTTCTTCGTACAAAATTCTTCGTGAGAATGTGATTGCGGCGTTTAGAAAAAACTTTACCGATTACCGCACCCAAACGGAATACGTCTTGCCGTTGTTTTTCGATTTGGCGGAAGAACCGCAAAAAATCGCAGATGCACTTGCAAAAAAAATCGCATCTGACGGAAACTGTCTCAAGACGGGTTTTGTAGGCACACCGTATATTTTGCATGTTCTAAGCCGCTATGGATATACTGACTTGGCATACACATTGCTTCTTCGCGAAGATTATCCGTCGTGGTTGTACCCCGTAACTAAAGGCGCGACAACAATCTGGGAACGCTGGGACAGCATAAAACCCGACGGCTCTTTCCAGACTGCAAACATGAACTCATTTAATCATTACGCATACGGCGCGGTTGCCGATTGGCTGTACACAGTAGCCGCAGGAATAGACACACTAGAAAGCCACGCAGGCTTTGCAAAAATAAAAATCGCGCCACAGCCAGACCCACGCTTAGAATGGTTTTCTGCAAGATTAGAAACACGCCACGGCACAATAACATCAAAATGGTCGGCGACACAGGCGGCGCAGCCGCTTTTCGCCGATGACATGAGTTCGAGTCCACATGAACGTCTCGAAGCCAGTTACCGATATGATATTGAAACCCCTGTTCCCGCCAAAATTACAATCGACGGGAAGACGCATCAAGTGGGGGCAGGAATGTATACTTTTTACGGAGGTAGCAAACGTGAACAATGAAACAACAAGAACAATTCGTTGCCCAAGATGCAAGGAACTTTACCACGTTGTATATCCGCCGCGTCAATACTGCCCACCCTGCGAAGAAAAACGCGAAGAACAAATACAAAATGTCCGTGACATGATTAGAGAAAACAAAGGCATAAACGCAATAGAACTAGAAAGACTTACGGGTGTTCCAATTAACTTTATAATGAAAATCATGCGAGAGGGCGAGATTGGAATAATACGACAATAGAAACATTTGTGTTTACGTTTGCTATGTTGTTTGCTATTACGTCCATTTTCGTTTTGTGTACCATAAGCCCCGATACACCGCTTTGCATTGACTTTATCATGCGTGACACCTCCTAAGCGTTTCGATTTAATCAATAACAATCCCAAGTATACATTACATCTGAGAAGTCGCAAGCTTTTAAGTTCTTGCTGTTGATGAAAAAATTAATCATTGCGCCATCAGCCCAGAAAATATGATGAAAGCATTCATCTTTGGTGTCTATTTGAAATAGTAGAGTGTCGTATTTTTGTAAATCACGATTGCGTGCGCGTGGGTCGGTTTGCGTGAACAATGGATAACCGCCCATTCGCGTACCTTTCGCGCTTAATTCCTTGAAAATTTCGTCGGCAATATCGTAATCTATATCGTCAAAATTTTTAGCAGTCTCGTCGTTGGTGGACAGATGCTTGTTGTATAGTGGCATGAATGCTTCATTAAAGCGGTAGTCTGTGGTGGATAACGGACATAACTCGAATTTCCCTGTAAGCGCGAATACTTCGTTAATAGGAAATTCATCTGTTATTTGCGGGAAATCTTTAAATTCGTCGCTTGAAACATTTTGGTGGTAGATAACACGAAATCCATCTTGTAGTGTAAGGTTATCGCGGTTGTACCCTTGCATATTGTCTGGTCGCACGAAGAATTGCAAAATACCTTGATACGGAAAACCTGGAAGCTTGGGAAGCTCATCAAAGTTAAGTTGTGCCAACAGTTTTAGTGGATTGCCTTCTTTGTCGCATGGGTAATCGAAGTTTTTAGGCAAATAGGGATTTCCGCCAATTTTGCTACTCTTGTTTCCAAACACGCCCATGTTACTGCGTGCTGGCGTTAATACAACGCCAGTCTGGTTATCTGATGCGCTGGTGTCTATGAGTTTTGGCGTTATTACAACCGACGGAAGCGTTTTTGTGGTTTCTGAAAATTCCGCCACTAGCTGTTGTAATGTAACAATGACATCGGAAAAATTGCGCCATGTCTCCAGCCTTGGCACTTTCCCTGTATCGGCATACGACAAAATGATATTCATTGCTTCTTCGTAGTTTACAAAACAAGACGAATACACAAATATTGTAGTTTTAAAAATCCAAGTTTCAGCGACTCGTATTTTTTCCTTTTGAGGGTCGAAGGGCATATGCATTGCATTGTATTTAGGCGGAGCAAAACACCCAAACAAATAACCATGTTCTTCATTTTTGGTTAGATATAAAATTGTTCGATTGTCCTCGCCATATCGGATGCTTATAGGCACTTTGTCCTTTTTCCAATAGGATTTATCTTTTAACAAAATTTCCGAAATAAAAGTTGCAGATGGATTTTCTATTTCGCCGTCTGTTCCAAAAAAATAGACGGTGTTTGTTTCGGATTGCGTGTCAGAATCTTCCTCGTCGGATTCCTCGTCGTCGTCATCTTTGTGTATGAAGTCATAATTTTTTTCTATCAGCATTTCCAAATATTCATCAAAGCTGTCTGCAATAACTTCAAGTTCGTCGGGGTCATGCAGATACCTTACCACCTGCCCAACTGTACCTTTGCCCGACGGCGTGAAATCTATAAACAGTTTTGACGTGCCACCATTGTTCATGCACTCCGAAAACAGAAGCCATTTTGCACCAGCAGACGAATTTATAATTTTTTCGTCTACTTCAACCTCATCTTCTTCGTAGGCTCTATCAATATAGTCTGACAAACCCTTGGTTGCGATGTCTTTGCTCTCGATAATTTGTTTGCAGGAACAAAGATAATACGGATATTCTTCAACATCAGAACCCAAGAAGTATAGGTTTATCTTTTCCCCTTTGTATTTACGATGATATGTGCCGTCGGCATACGCCAACAATTGCAACAAAGAATCTGGAACAGACGGGAAAAGCTTTTTGATTTTGCGAATATGTTTATCTTTTGCCCCACGCTTAATTTTTTCAAAATGCTTCCATGTTTTCTTGCAACCGTATTGAAGATGGGCTTCTTTAAGTCCGTTGATGTACTTTTCTGCTAAACTCATTTTTTTCCTCCATATGCTATAGTCTGCGTTTGATTAAAACCTGCCCATCGTAAAGAGTACTGACGAAGTAATACGAGGGTACGATTACATATGCTTCACCATTTACGACATACGGCCAAAGCCAAATTTCCTCCCCATGTTCATCGTGGAACAAAACGAAATCGTCTTCTTCGCGAACAAAAGTATATCCAAAGCCTTCCACAATTGTATTAAGCGTGATTGAAATACCGTGGCGACGTTCGCTGTAGGTAAAAACTGGGGGCGAAGAATCCATTTCAACGCCGTTTATTACGATTGTAAACGCCGCAAATTCTTCATCAGTTATTGCATTATCATGCCACTGCGGCCAGTTTACCCAAGGCCCAAACGGAGAAAAACTTTCGCCAAAGGCATCAAGCCGCTCTGGGAAAACCCATGCGCCGCTGAATGGAGTTCTTCCAATGCCCGTAAGCAAAGGTACGTAAATAATTCCGCCAACAATGATGGCAGGCGCACACATGGGGACAGTCCTGCAACCAATACCGCGCCAATAATCTCGCCCAACCTGCCAATGACTATTTTCCGAGCCACCACCACCACCGCCAAACATCAAATCCCCGTTGTGCGTTATATACGCGTAATTGCCAAAGCCTACCCCTGCGGCAAATATTCGTCTGAATGGTACTAAAATGGTAATTCCGTCCGAGTATAAAATTGGCGGCGGCGCGTCAAGTTCTATGTTATTCACAAATATCGGCAAATCAAGTGTTTCAAATGCATTGGCTGGGAAAATGTAATCTGTAAACGTTAAAGTTATTGGGGATTCATTATATTCATCTCGCACCCAAAAGGACATGGGGACATTATCACTTAGGGGGATAATGCTTCGCATAATAGGCAACCCGTCGTAATAGGTGTATAAAATTACCCTGCCATCAAGAAAACCTTCGCGCTCTGCTTCGTTTACAAACCTTTGAAACCGTGTACACCATTCAGCCCTTTTGCACAATGTATCTAGGCGCGGAACATGACCGTCCGAAAATTCAAAGTAATATGTATCGCGTGAAATTATAAAGGAAGTTTCTTCATCTAAGCCGTTGCAACAAAATAGAATGCCAGTCGCATTATCTGCAAAAACGGCAGTCGCAATATAAAGCGGGGGTGTGTTTACAAAAACTGGGGAGTCGTAGGAAATATATGCCGTAATTTCCGTTCCAGATGTGGGCTTGCCGTCGAAGAAAAATTGCGTATAGTGCATACCCACAATGATTGCGGGCGTACCGTCTTCCTTTTCGATTTCTATTTCAAACCATTCATTGTCCCAAGGCACAGTGCCATATTCCGACACAGGCCCGTAAAAATCAATAATAACACCTCGAATGGGCGTAAGTTGGCACGAACACGAATGCGGCTGCAATGTAACGATTGCAGTAACGGGCGGCTCGGTTGCGTAAATTGGTATTTGTTCGGGGATAAATTCGTAAGGAGGTTCTATCGCAATGTCTACGATTTCATCGTCCAAAATATTTTGCGCGGAACAACTCGCAAATATCGCAATCATCAACACCAATAAGAAAATTATTTTTTTCATTTGACATATCCCTCTTCCGTGACATCGAAATCATTTACAGATAAAATTGCGTGTAACCATTGCCAATCTTGCAGGGTGTGTTTATTGTTTAATAAAATTGCAGTTTTGCTGTTGTTGTCTTTTTTCGACGTACTGTTGATGGTATTCAAAAAACGTAAAAATTCGTCCTCGCGGTGGGTGGGGTGATTGCTTATATAGTGGGCGGCATTTGGGAGGTTTTCGGCTATGTGAAGTAAACGTAATCCGTCATCTTGGGGTAGGGTTATCAGAAGAGATTCGGTTGCGTCGGCTTTGGCGGCGTACCGCCTAAACAAAATATGTTCAGCAGTATCAAGTCTATCTACGCGGTGAATACTTCCCGTAAGCGCGATACCAATTTTTGCGATAATATCAGAAACAGCAACGGGCAGAGCGGTCATAAAAAACCGCGCCTGCCCGTTATTATTTGCAAAAATATTACCATCAAAATTATGGGTATTCTCGTTCATTTTTTTGCCTATTGGGAAATTTGCCGCTACTAAGTTCCATTGTTTCGCTTCTGGGAAATTCTTCTTCGTGGGTTTTGTGATACCCGAAAGGTCTGCAATACGAACAGCGGTTTTCCCCATATTAGCAACAAGCACAGTTGTTCCCACTTTGGGAAGACGAAGATTCAATGACGCAATCATATCTTCCACGGCTGAGCCAGTTGCACCTAATGCACCGTCACCAGAATCAGCAAACAAGCCATCAAAAATTCCAGCAGGCAAAGGAAAGTACGCCGTCTCTGAATCGTAATCCAAACCATAAATCGTCACCCCATGCGAGGCAACATCAACGTACAATTCCCTGCGGCTTCGCAAAGCTACGCCCTAACTTCCTTCCCTTTTATAACAACAGCAGGAGATTCTGGCGTACCAATAACGCGTGCGCCATTATGAAGAATCACGTCTTTGTCAAGAATAGCGTGTTCAACAACGCAGTTATTCCCGATATACGTACCCTCCATAAGAATGGCATTGGAAACACTTGAATGCTCGCCAGTATAAACCTTGCGGAAAATTACGCAACGGTTAGCACCACCATTCAAAATAGCCCCACTACCAACTAAGCAATTTGTAATATGCGCCATGTTATTGTACTTCGCGGGTGGTTCATCTTTAGGTTTCGTTTTAATAAATGGATGTTGCACCATAAAATCATTACGAACATCACGGCGCAAGAAATCCATATTGCAATCGAAATAAGAATGCACACTGCCCAAATTGCGCCAGTAGCCAGTATATTTGTAGCCATAAATGCGCAAACGCTTACGATACCGCGAAAGCATATCGCGAACAATATCGTAACGCCCTTCAGAAACAATAGTTTCCACAAGTTCAATCAGAAGCGGGCGCGAAATTACATACACACCAAGCGAAGCCAAATCCGATTGCGGCTCAAGTGGCTTTTCTTCTAGGTCGGTCATGCGTTCGGCGGCATCAAGTTCCATAACGCCGTACTGACGAATATCATCATTGTCGGGAACTTGCCTGTACGCAATGGTAATGTCGGCGTTTTTGAGTTCGTGATAAGCAATTAAATCATTGTAATCCATTTTGTAAACGCAGTCGCCAGATGAAATTATTACATAAGGTTCGTTACTTCTGCGCAGATACGTTAGATTTTGGTAAATAGCGTCAGCCGTTCCTCTAAACCACATAGAATTTTCGCCGCTTTGATAAGGCGAAAACACAAACATACCGCCTTGTTTACTACCCAAATCCCACCACTTAGGGCTAGATAAATGGTCGTGCAACGAACGCGAATTATGTTGCGTAATAATGGCCACTTTATTAATGCCCGAGTTAGTCATATTACTAAGCGGGAAATCAATTGCGCGATAACAGCTTCCCACAGGAAGCGCGGAAGTAGCACGAGTTTTTGTAAGTTCGCCCATGCGTTCGTTTTTACCACCAGCCAAAATAATTCCTACTGCTCTCATGCTCTCACTCCGTTCGTGTTTACTTGTTTAACAATGCTCTTGCCGCTTTCAAGTTTAGAATCTTTATAATCCGTGAGGTCAGTTTTGCCATAGATAACGCAGTTTTTACCAATTTCAACTTTGTCGGGAATGTTGGAGAACTCGCCAAGCACGGTAATTCCTGTATCGTAAATGCTGGGTTTGTACTCATTGGGGATATTCTCGCCCATGCCAAGTTTCGCGCCGTCACCAATGGTGCAACCCGAATCAATGATGCATTTTTCAATTACAGTTCCCTTACCAACATAACAACCTTCCATCAAAATGGAATCAGAAATAACCGCGCCATCTTCAACGATAACTTCTGGCCCAATCACGGAATTATAAACCTTACCCAAAATTTCGCAGCCTTCGGCGATAATGCTTCCCTTAATATCGGCATTAGGGCCAGTGTAAAGCGGCGGTTGATGGTCGGAATCTGTATAAATTTTGTCAAAATTTTCGTACAAATTAAATTCTGGTACGGTCTGGATTAAGTCCATATTAGCCATCCAATATGAATCAACAGTACCAACGTCTTTCCAATAACCGCTAAAAGGATACGCAAACATGCGTTTGCCTTCATTAAGCATCATGGGAAGAACATGCTTTCCAAAATCCGAATCGGGGTGAATTTTATTATCGCGTTCCAGCGCGTCACGAAGCAAGCTCCAACGGAAAATATAAATCCCCATATTAATAAAATTACTTTTCGGATTGGGTGGTTTTTCTTCAAATTCGTAGATTCGGTTGTCATCATGTATGTTCATTACGCCAAAACGGCTTGCCTCGTCCCAAGGCACGGTAAGTGCGGCAATGCTTACATCACATTTGTTCTGCTTGTGGAAATCCAGCATACGGGAGTAATCCATTTTGTAAATATGGTCGCCGCCTAAAATTAGCACATACTCTGGGTTATACTGGTCAATGAAATCCAGATTCTGATAAATTGCATCGGCAGTACCCGAGTACCACTCACCGTTTTCGGTTTTCATATGTGGCGCGAGAATAGTAACGCCACCATTGCGCCTATCCAAGTCCCAAGGTGTACCAATGCCTATGTGCTGATTCAACTGCAAGGGCTGGTACTGAGTTAAAACACCAACAGTGTCCACACCAGAATTAACACAGTTGGACATAGGAAAGTCGATAATACGATACTTTCCACCAAAGGGAACAGCAGGTTTTGCCTTGTTAGAGGTAAGCACCCCCAAACGGCTACCTTGTCCTCCAGCTAACAACATGGCAATCATTTCCTTTTTGCGCAAGTCGCCCACCTCAATTTCTATAGAAGAGGGCAGAAGCCCCCTAAGATTTTGTCAACCTAATTATTTCACCAAATATCCACATAGTCAATATGCAAAAGTGATTAGAATGTGATAAATTTTGCGCCAAAGTTGATGTAGATTATGGTAGAATTGATGGAACATGAAGGGAGAATTTGTAAATGCGTGAGAAAATAAGCCTAAACGGCGCGAAAAACATTCATTTCATAGGAATCGGCGGAATTAGTATGAGCGGTTTAGCCGAAATTTTAAACCGCGACGGATTTAATGTGAGCGGTTCGGACGATGTTGAATCGGAAATAACAAAACGCCTTTCCTCGTTGGGGATAAAAATTTCTATTCCCAACGCCGCAGAAAATATTTCCGATAAAATCGACATGGTAATTTACACAGCGGCGGTAAAGGCAAACAACCCAGAATTTCGCGCCGCCCAAGAAAAAGGAATCCAGCTAGTAGAACGCGCCGCATTCATAGGCACTATATTGAAGGATTATGAGTTCCCAATATGTGTGGCAGGTTCGCACGGCAAAACAACAACTACATCTATGGTAGCGGAAGTAACCCTATCAGCAGGGTTAGACCCAACAATATCCATAGGCGGCCACATGAACAACGGCGGCATGAATTACCGCGTTGGGGATTCATCATACTTCGTGCTAGAAGCCTGCGAGTACAGCAACAGCTTCCATCACTGGCACCCGCAAGTGGGAATAATCCTAAACATAGACGCAGACCACCTAGATTTCTTCGGAAGCATGGAAAATCTAATAGCCGCATTCGGGAAATTCGCGTCAAACATT
>WQVV01000104.1 GCA_009785665.1 Defluviitaleaceae bacterium | reverse complement strand
AAGTGTTTCAAATTTGATGCACGCTTATATAGTAAAAAAGGCAAAAAATTCTTTCATACACGACAAATATATGCTATAGTTTCATAGGCAACGATGTTGGGGGCATGTATGATGGCGATTCGGTTTGTGCGAAAGTATGTTTTGGGCAACTCTAGTAACTCTGAATATTCGCCGCATATTTTTTTGGTGTTGTGTTTTTATGCGATATTTCTTTGTGTATATGCGTATCTTGTTTCTGAATCTGTGGAGCATCTTGTGGTTCGGATTATTGTTGGTGGGCTTATTCTGGTTACGTTTGTTGTGCTGGAGCGAGTACCCATTGCAAATGGATTGAGAGCATTTTTATCGCCGTTTCTAATTATTTTTTACATTACTGCTGGTGCGTTTTACTTGTCGGGCGATTTTTTGATTTATACATATACAATTGGCTGTGCAATGATTTCGCTTACTTATTTAAAGCCTAGGTCTGTAATGATTTACTCTGGGCTTATTTTCTTTGTGCAATTGATTGTGATAGTGGTTTTTGGCGTAAATTTGATGGGTGAAAATTTTAGACAAGTGCAGAATTTTGTGGGAACATTTGCGGCATTGGGTACGAATGTTTTTATTTTTTTATTTTGTCGGCATTATGCTAACACGCTTGCGGCATTGATTGACGCAAAAAATGCCGCGAGTAATGTGGCGGTTAGCAAAAGTATATTTCTTTCCAATATGAGTCACGAGATTCGCACACCGCTGAACGCCATTATTGGAATGACAGTTATTGGCAAGAATGCAAAAGACGAAACCTCTGCCCTCACCGCGATTAACAAAATTGAAAAGGCTTCTATGCATCTGTTGGGTGTTGTTAATAATGTTTTGGATATGGCAAAGATGGAATCGGGCAAGCTAGAACTTTCAATCGAAAATTTCTGCATGGAAAAAACAATCGAGCGTGTGTCAAATATAATGTCGCACGACGTTGGCAAGAAAATGCAGGAGTTTCACGTCTCCATAGACGAAAACATGCCATACATGCTGGAAGGCGACGACCTGCGGCTTGCGCAAGTTCTGATAAATCTTTTGGGCAATGCCGTAAAATTCACGCCCCAGAACGGCAAAATTGAACTATCCGCAAAATTGCAAAAAGAAGAAGATGGACTTTGCACAATTGAATTTCGCGTCACAGATACTGGAATCGGAATTAGCAAGGAACAGCAAACTGGACTTTTTAATGCGTTCTTTCAAGCGGAGGTCAGCACGGCGCATAAATTTGGCGGTACAGGACTTGGGCTTGCCATCTCGAAAAATATCATTGAGATGATGGGCGGCACGCTTAGTGTTGAATCTGAATTGGGCAATGGCGCGTCGTTTATCTTTGTGGTACAAATGAAGCGTGGGATTTTGGCAAACCCAGCCCCACCTAGCGATTCCGAACCCGAAGACACCACCGCATACAGCACAAAACATATTCTACTGGTGGAGGATATAAGCATAAACCGCGAAATTGTAATGGCGTTCCTAGAGCCAATCCGCGTAAAAATAACCGCCGCTGAAAACGGAGTGCAAGCTGTTCAAATTTTTGCAGAAAATCCTTCGGGCTTCGACTTAATTTTTATGGACTTGCAAATGCCCGAAATGGACGGATTCACCGCAACACGCAAAATCCGCGCAATGGACGACCCCAAGGCAAAAACAATCCCCATAATTGCAATGACAGCAAATGTTTTAAGCGAAGACGTGCAAAAATGCCTAGCCGCAGGCATGAACAGCCACATAGGCAAGCCAATAGATATAGAATCCGTAATGAAAATCATAAGAAAGTATTTGCGCTAACACAGACTTGCCCCTATAATATGGAAGGCTAGTGCAGAGCTAAGACCTTGGGGACGCTGTCCCCAATGCCCCTGCAAGGGGACACAGTCCCCTTGACCCCTTCTTTTGCGGCTTTATAGCTTCGTTGGATTTTCACTCATGTGAAGG
The DNA here is from genome assembly GCA_009785665.1 of Defluviitaleaceae bacterium. Lineage (GTDB taxonomy): Bacteria > Bacillota > Clostridia > Lachnospirales > WQUN01 > WQVC01. Next base: position 8,445 of record WQVV01000104.1, on the reverse strand, counting down.
CGCAAATTATAAAGTTTTGAGGAGAGGGGGTTTGGGGGAGAGGAACTTGTTCACAAGTTCCTTTCCCCCAAGGTCTTAGCTCTGCAATAGCCCATCTTTACTGACATAAAAAAGGAGATTGAAAATGACACAGATTTTTTCAGCTTTATGGGAGCGCACGACATTTCTTGGAATCCCAGGTATGCCCCCTCCTGATGGTGCAACTGGTGTTGGTGGCGGCGAGGTCGCCCAAGCCGTGAATGATACAGCCGCCACTGTAGGTGACGCGGCTGCGAATGGTGGCGGAGAACCAGCGTCCATAATTCCAATGATACTCATGTTCGGCGGAATGTTCGTGGTTATGTATTTTTTAATGATTCGTCCACAGCGTAAGCGCGAGCAAAAAATGCGTGAGTTACAAGCCGCAATTGGTGTTAATGATGAAATTGTGACTTCTGGCGGATTGTTTGGCAAAATTATAAGCGTTGGCGAGGACTGTTTTCTTGTAGAGTTCGGCATAAATCGCGGCGTTCACATTCCTGTGTTAAAGGCCGATGTTGTATCTGTTAGAACGCCCGTGCTTACACCTCCCCCAAAAGAGACTGAAGGGAGTGTCCGAGACTGAATAGCCTATTTACAATGTATGTACAAATATGGTAGACTACCCGTCGTGCGACGGCACAGTCGCATTTTGCCGATGAAATTTAGGCAAAAAAAACCTTGCGCATTTTAATGATGCGTCATAGACCAGGAGGAAAAATGAACAAGTATGAATTAGGCGTGATTGTAAGAGCCGACTTGGAAGAAGAAGTTTTCCGCGCAGAAATGGAGCGTGTGAAAGGATTCATTGACCGTTTTGGCGGAACAATCGACAAGATTGACGATTGGGGAAGACGCAAGCTGGCGTACCCTATATCAAAATTAAACGAAGGTATGTACACCTTCATAACGTATTCATCAGAGGGCAACACCCCCAAGGAAGTTGAAGCGCGTCTTCGTTTGCAAGAAAACGTATTGCGTTTCTTAACAATTCGCAGAGACGAAACAGAAATAGCCGCGCCTGCGCCAAAAGCCGCAGAACCAGCGGAAGCACCCGAACCTGTAGAATCCGTGGAAGTAGAAGAAGCTCCAGCCCCTGCGGAAGAACCCTCTGCCGAAGCAGCAGAGTAGGAAGTAGGGGGGACGCATGAATAAAGTAATTTTACTAGGTCGCCTAACCAAAGACCCCGAAATCCGCTACTCGCAGAGTTCCGACCCTGTATGTGTATCAAGATTCACAGTGGCGGTAGACAGACGCTTCAAAAAGGAAGGCGAACCAGATGCCGATTTCATAAACTGCGTAGCGTTCAGACGCACCGCAGAATTTATGGAGCGGTATATAAAAAAGGGTATGATGGTTTCCATATGTGGAAGCATTCAAGTGCGTTCGTATGACGACAACACTGGTCAACGCAAATGGATTACAGAAGTGGTGTCAGAAGAAGTAAACTTCGCAGAAAGCCGCGCCGCCTTCGAGGCGCGCATGGCAAAAGGCGGCGGAGATTACCAATCCAGCCAAGTACCCCCACCACCGCCATCATCAGGCCCCGCAGAACCCGAAGGTTTTGCCGCAATAACCCAAAGCATAGACGAAGACGACGACCTGCCATTTTAACGCCGTTTTTTAACGCCGATTACATGCCTTCGAAGCCGCGTATGCGTCTCGAAGCCAGATAGTTTCGTCTAATTAAGGAGATGTTTAAATGATTCAAAAAAGACGCGGGCGACGCAAAAAACGCGTTTGCCAGTTTTGTGTAGATAAAGTAACCGCAATCGACTACAAAGACATTGCGAAGTTACGCAAGTTCGTTTCAGAGCGCGGCAAAATCCTACCTAGGCGCGTAACAGGCAACTGCGCAAAGCATCAGCGCGCCATGACCATGAACGTAAAACGCGCCAGACACATGGCGTTAATGGTTTACACGCAGGAGTAAGATTTTAAGACAGAAGCACCCAGAGACTTCACGTAGCCGAATGCGGTCGAGTGAAGAAAAAAGGCAAGGGGCTGTTGCAAAACTGCAAACGCAGTTGGCAACAGCCCTTTTTCGCTTCTCTCGTTGATTCCATCACCCTCTTTTCGGAGGGGAATCCTTGGGACGTTTTTATTTTGCAACAGCCCCTTGTTGTATTTTTCCCGTTACACATATTTAACCTGTGGCATATGATAGGTTATGTATTTATAATACGGGAGGCATGTAAATGGGTGGAAATTCCAAATGCCCTGTAACGGGCAGGGGATTTACAAAAGGCAGAATGACAAACAAGGATTGGTGGCCAAACCAATTAGATTTGGGCGTGTTGCATCAAAATTCGGATTTGAGTAATCCTATGGGGAAGGATTTTAACTACATTGAGGAGTTCAAAACGCTGGATTTGCAAGCGGTAAAAAAAGATTTGACCGATTTGATGCGTAATTCTCAAGACTGGTGGCCGGCCGATTACGGGCATTACGGGCCGTTTTTTATTCGGATGGCTTGGCATAGTGCTGGCACATATCGAATTTCGGATGGTCGTGGTGGTGCGAAGGGCGGTACGCAAAGATTTCCGCCATTAAGCAGTTGGCCCGACAATGTAAATTTGGACAAAGCGCGGCGGCTTCTTTGGCCAGTTAAGAAGAAATATGGCAGAAAAATATCATGGGCAGATTTGATTATTTTGGCGGGAAATTGCGCTATGGAATCCATGGGGTTAAAGTTAATCGGGTTTGCTGGTGGTCGCGAAGACGTTTGGGAACCTCAAGAGGACATCAACTGGGGCGAGGAAACAGAATGGCTTGGCGATGACAAAAGAATTGCAAGTGATAGACAGCTTGAAGGCCCTGTTGCCGCCACACAGATGGGTCTTATTTATGTTAATCCAGAAGGGCCAGACGGAAATCCCATTCCATTGGAATCTGCGAAAGACGTTCGCGAAACTTTCGCAAGAATGGCAATGAACGACGAAGAAACGGTCGCGCTGGTTGCTGGCGGGCATACTTTTGGGAAAGCGCATGGTGCTGCACCTGCCACGCACTTGGGAGATGCGCCAGACGGTGCGCCAATTGAAGAACAAGGGCTTGGCTGGAAAAATAGTTTTGGCGCGGGGAATGCCGACGATACAATCGGAAGCGGAATTGAGGGCGCGTGGAGTCCTCACCCCACAACTTGGGATATGAATTATCTGAAAGTGTTACTCAAGTACGACTATGAACTAACCAAAAGCCCAGCGGGAGCAAGTATCTGGCTTGCAAAAAATGTTGCCGACGAGGACATGATACAAGACGCGCACAACCCAAATATAAAGCATCGTCCCATGATGACCACTGCCGATTTATCGTTGAAAATTGACCCAATTTATTCAAGAATCGCACAGGATTATCATGCGAACCCCGCAAAATTTGTTGATGCGTTCACAAAGGCATGGTTTAAGCTTACCCATCGAGACATGGGGCCATCGTCTCTTTATTTTGGTGCAGACGTGCCTCGCGAGGAATTTCTGTGGCAAGACCCAATTCCCAAAAACGAATGCTATTTTCTAAACGAAATGGAAATTGAGGACTTGAAATACAGAATAGCAGGAAGCGGATTAACAATTTCGCAACTTGTGAAAACAGCGTGGGCAAGCGCGTCTTCTTACAGAAATTCCGACCGCAGGGGCGGGGCAAATGGTGCGCGGATTCGTTTAAATCCGCAAATTTCTTGGGAAGTGAACGAGCCAGCGCAATTGGAAACAATTCTGCAAGTGTATGAGCGGATTCAATATGATTTTTACGCAACAAAGAGGTATGTTTCAATTGCAGACCTAATCATTTTGGGTGGTGCAGTTGGCATAGAATCGGCGGCGAAAAATGCTGGTACAGAAATTAATGTTCCGTTCACTTGCGGAAGAATGGATGCATCTCAAGAGCAAACAGATGCCCAGTCCTTTGACGTGCTAGAGCCACACCATGACGGTTTTCGGAATTATTTAAAGCCAAACCTATGCACATTACCCGAAGCATTGTTGCTTGATAAGGCGCAATTGCTAAACCTAACCGCGCCCGAAATGACGGTACTGCTAGGCGGTTTGCGCGTAGTGTTAAACAATTACAATGATTCGCCAAATGGCGTATTAACCCATTATCCCAGTTGCTTAACCAATGATTTTTTCGTAAATCTGCTGGACATGGAAACCGAATGGATTCCCACCAAAGATACCAATTTATTCATGGGTATCGACAGAAAAACAAACACGAAAAAATGGACAGCAACCCGCGTAGATTTAATTTTTGGTTCAAACGCCCAACTGCGAGCCATTGCAGAAGTATATGCAAGCGACGATGCGAGGGATAAATTCCTAAATGATTTCGTAGCGGCGTGGAATAAGGTTATGAATGCCGACAGATTCGACTTGGCATGAAATATGTATATTTGGTAGCAGGGTTGGTTTTTCTCGGATTGGGAGGTGTAGGCGTAGTATTGCCGCTAATTCCGACAACGCCCTTTGTACTGCTTGCCGCCATATGCTTTGGCAAAAGTTCCGAAAAGCTTCATAAGTGGTTTATTTCCACGCAATTCTACAAAAATAATATCGAAGGATTTGTAAAGGAAAGAACCATGACTATCAAGGCAAAATTAAAATTACTGCTCACCATAACAGTGTTTATGGGATTTAGTTTTTTTGTAATGCGCGTGGCATCTGCGCCACCTGTGTCGCAGATTATGCTTGCGATAGTTTGGGTTTTGCATGTTTTGTACTTTGGGTTTAAGGTTAAAACATTGAGGACAGTACCCGCTCATAAAGAGACAACTCCGCTAGAACACTAACGAGACTACCCCCAAATTTTTCATAAGTTTAGGGGTAGTTTCTTTTTTTCTATATAGGCGTGGCTATATTTGACGATTGCCGCCCTATTGACAAAATCTAAGGAATGAACTACATTTTATAAGGAGTAAAAAAAATTTTTTTAAGGAGGAGCTATGGAACATATAACAATAGACAACATAGAAGCTCTGACAGAGGCGATGGCAAGAGTTCGCGAGGCGCAAGCAATTTACGCGACCTACTCACAGGAGCAAGTGGACAAGATTTTCCGTGCGGCGGCAATCGCGGCCAACCATCAACGTATTCCATTGGCAAAAATGGCAGTAGAAGAAACAGGCATGGGCGTGGTGGAAGATAAGGTTATCAAAAACCATTATGCGGCAGAGTATGTATACAACACCTACAAAAACACCAAAACATGCGGCGTAATTGAAGAAGACAAAAGCTTTGGCATTCGCAAAATTGCCGAGCCAATGGGCGTTATTGCGGCGGTAATACCAACCACCAACCCTACATCAACGGCAATTTTCAAATGCTTACTTGCACTTAAAACAAGAAACGGAATAGTCCTTGCGCCGCACCCTCGCGCAAAAAAATGCACAGGCGAAGCGGCAAGAATCGTATATGAAGCGGCAGTAAAAGCGGGTGCGCCAGAAGGTCTGTTTGCTTGGATAGCCGCACCATCTTTGGATATGTCCAACCAAGTTATGAAGGACGCAGACATTATTTTGGCAACAGGTGGGCCAGGTATGGTTAAGTCTGCTTATTCTTCTGGGAAACCAGCGGTTGGCGTGGGCGCGGGTAATGTTCCCGCAGTTTTCCATGAGTCCATTGATATTCAAATGGCGGTAAGTTCTGTAATTCTTTCCAAAACTTTCGACAACGGTATGATTTGCGCATCAGAGCAATCCGTGATTGTTGACGCGAAAATTTATGACGCTGTTAAAAAAGAATTTATTAAACGCGGCTGTCACCTACTAAGCCCCGACGAAACCGAAAAAGTTAGAAAAACCATAGTTGTAAATGGCGCGTTAAACGCGAAAATCGTAGGTCAACCAGCGGCGGCAATTGCAGAGCTTGCAGGATTTACCGTTCCAAAAGACACAAAAATCCTTATAGGCGAAGTTGAAAGCGTTGCTTGGGAAGAAGAATTTTCGCACGAAAAACTTTCTCCTGTACTGGCTATGTACAAATATGAATGCTTCGACGAAGCAATCGAAAAGGCCGACAAACTTGTTAAAGACGGCGGCTACGGTCATACCGCATCAATTTACATTAACACCAACAATAAAGAAGATTTAGCGAAGTTTGAAGCCGCAATGAAGGCTTGCCGCATCGTAGTAAACACGCCATCTTCACACGGCGGAATCGGCGACCTTTACAACTTTAAACTTGCTCCATCTTTGACCCTTGGCTGTGGCTCATGGGGTGGAAACTCTGTTTCCGAAAACGTTGGAGTAAAGCATCTTCTAAACATCAAATGCGTAGCCGAGCGGAGGGAAAACATGCTGTGGTTCAGAACACCCGAGAAAGTTTATTTCAAAAAAGGCTCGCTTCCCGTGGCACTTGCGGAGCTTAAAGCCGTTTATGATAAGAAAAAAGTTTTCATTGTTACCGACGAGTTCCTTTACAAAAATGGCTACTCTAAAGCCGTTGAAAAGTCACTAGACGAAATGGGAATCCGTCATACAACATTCTTCAAAGTTGCTCCAGACCCAACCCTAGAATGCGCTAAAGAAGGCGCGCAGGCTATGAGAGAGTTTGACCCAGATTGTATTATCGCATTCGGTGGCGGCTCTGCAATGGACGCGGCAAAAATCATGTGGGTTCTGTTTGAACACCCAGATGTGGACTTCCTCGACCTTGCAATGCGTTTCATGGATATTCGCAAGCGTGCTTACGTTTTCCCAAGAATGGGTACAAAAGCGAACTTTATCGCGATTCCAACAACTGCGGGTACAGGTTCCGAAGTAACTCCTTTCGCGGTAATCACCGACGAATCTACAGGAATCAAATACCCACTAGCCGACTATGAACTCCTTCCAAATATCGCAATCGTAGACATCGACTACATGATGGATATGCCACCAAGCCTAACATCAGCCTCTGGTATAGACGCGCTAACCCACTCACTAGAAGCCTACGCATCAATGTTAGCCACCGACTACACCGACGGCCTTGCTCTAACATCAATCAAAAATATTTTCAAATACCTGCCAATAGCCTACAAAGACGGCAAAAACGAAGAAGCCCGCGAAAAAATGGCAAACTCTTCAACCATTGCAGGTATGGCTTTCGCCAACGCTTTCCTAGGTATCTGCCACTCTATGGCGCATAAACTAGGCGCAGCGTTCCACCTTCCGCATGGTGTTGCAAACGCAATCCTAATCAACCATGTAATCAAATTCAACGCCACCGAAAATCCCAAGAAAATGGGCGCGTTCTCTCAATACAAATACCCCAAAGCAACAGAACGCTACGCCGAAGTAGCCTCCTTCGTAGGCATCAACGGCAAAGACGATGAAGAAAAAACCAAAAACCTAATGGCAAAAATCGACGAGCTAAAAGCTTCCATAGGCATCAAAAACGCCATAAAAGACTACGGAATCTCCGAATCCGATTTCATGGCGCAACTAGACAGCATGGTAGAGCAAGCATTCGACGACCAATGCACAGGCGCAAACCCACGCTACCCACTGATGGAAGAAATGAAAGAGATATATCTGAACGCTTATCATGGTAGATAATTAAGGGATAATACCTCTGTGGGGGAAACTTTTGAGAGCCATACGCAATAAGAAATAAAATGCGTATGGCTCTCCCCCTGTTTCTCACTCAAAATTTCCGCTGAATCTCAATATTTTCAGAAACAGCATTAATCTTGATAATCAAGTTATCGACTACTTCGCGCTTGTCTCCTAGGTCAGCGTTGCCCCAATTGTCTAAAATTTCTGAAACTCGAATCATTTGTTCAGCAGGAACTTCCATAACTGCGAACTCTGCAAGCTGTTTTACAAATGATTGTCTGCGGGTATCAAGCTCCATTATTTTAGAGTTGGCGTAAGACATCAAAATGTCGCTTGCGCCAGTGAGTGTATTAATTAACTTTTCAATTTCGTCTTCTACACGCGCCAGTTCAACTTTTAGTGAAGTTACCTTGGGGTTTACGATTTTGTTTTCACCTTTTGTTAGCGTGTGAAATTCTTGTAACTTTGCAACCATTTGGTTGTAGATAAAGGCTTCAAATTCAGCCACACGGATAGTTCCTACACCTTCATAGGATTTGTCGGAGATATGCTTACTGCAACGCATATATTTGCTTTTTGCTTTGAGTGCGTACCCGCATTTCGTTTTCCCTGCAAGCCATGAATTAACAATTTTTCGCCCTGCTTGATAATTCATATTGGCCATTAGTTTACGTCTGCAAGCCAACCATACATCAGAAGGGACAATTCCTTCGTGCGGCGCAATCACCAGCGTTTTTCCTGCTATGGTTTCTAAAGTTGCTGTATCTTTGTTGTTTTGACCGTTGTAAAGATAACAACCATTTATACCTGTGAAATCAGCGGCATCGTTAATTATGTTGGCACCTTGGCTTTTGTAGAACTCGTAGACATTCATATCGGCTTTTACATACACAGGGTT
>WQVV01000103.1 GCA_009785665.1 Defluviitaleaceae bacterium | reverse complement strand
CCCAAGTCCTTTTCGATGAACTCACGGACTTCGCGCCCGCGTTCGCCTACAAGTGCGATTACATTTATGTCAGCTTTAGTATTTCGGGCAATCATTCCCATTAGAGTACTTTTGCCCACGCCACTGCCTGCGAAAATCCCGACGCGTTGCCCTTTGCCTATTGTTAGAAGCCCATCTATTGCTTTAACGCCTAGTTCCAGTGGCTCTTCAATTCTGTTACGCTTTAAGGGGTCAGGAGCAGGGTTTGTTACATTATAGGATTCACCATCGTCGATGGCAGGTTGGCTGTCCATTGGGCGACCTAAACCGTCTAATACACGCCCAAGTAAGGATTCGGAAACGTCCACGGTGATTGGGCGTTCTTGTGCTTCAACTTGATTCCCTGGCCCTACGCCCTGCATATTTCCTAAGGGCATAAGCAGGATATTGTTGTTTTTGAAGCCCACTACTTCTGAAAGAACTGCATCGCCATACTTACCTGCTTTTATCAGACAAGTTTGACCTATGTTCACGTCGGGGCCTACTGATTCTATGGTCAAACCCACAACTTGCGAGACTTTTCCCAGCTTACGAATGTAGCTTTTTTCAAGCACGGCTTGATATTTGGCTAAAATACTCACGGCTGTGGCCTCACTTATTATTTAAAATGTAGGTAAGATTTGCGCGAATTGATTCAAATTGATGTCCCAGACTGCAATCAACATCACCAAATGGCGTTTCGATTACGCAGTCTAATGGGGCAAGGCTCAAGTCCTTGGTGATTTCAAGCTTAACTGAACCGTCTGTCAGTGCAAGTAGTTCATCTTTATTTTCTACAACTTGGTCGTAATCGTCTGCTGATACATAAACTGTCACACTACCCGAAATTGCTGTTGCCGCAAACCCTTGTTTCACCAAATTTACAATGACAGCAGGGTTTACTTCTGCGATATTTCCTAGCAATTTCTCCGTGATGGATATAATCATGTTTACGACTTCGGGTTCAAGATTTTCTTGCATTTTCTTGCATTCAGACTTTGCGTCATCAAGGAGTTGTTGTGCTTCGGCTTTTATTGCTTCGCCGTCACGACTTGCTGCATCCATTCCTTTTTTGTAGCCCATGTCCTTTGCTTCGGTTAGCACCCTTGTGGCTTCTTTTTCCGCGCCTTTTCGGATTGATTCCTGCTCGCTTACAGCGGTTATACGCGCTTGGCTTACTATTTCTTCGGCTTGTTGTTCTGCGTGTCTTATGATTCTTTTTGCGGCTTTGCGCGCTTCCTTTTCTGCACTGGCGGGGTCGTTGGTATCGGAGGGTTCATCATCAATATTTGACGACGAACCCGAATCTATAATGATTTTGTTCTCTGTGTCAAGACTTACCATGTGCGGCTTATAAATCCGCTTATTAGAGGACAACATCATCTCCACCACCACGAGCTACTATAATTTCGCCAGACTCTTGCAATCTGCGAACGATGTTTACAATTTTTTGTTGTGATTCTTCCATATCGGAACGGCGGATTGGACCCATGTAGTCCATATCCTCTTGAATCATAGCCGCAAGACGCTTTGACAAGTTGGAGAAGATATGCGCTTTCAATTCCTCCGAACAGCCTTTTAGGGCTATGCCAAGTTCCTTCTGGTCTACTTCTTTCAGCACCTGCTGAATATCGCGGTTGGAAAGCATGAGAATATCCTCGAAAACGAACATACGGCGACGGATTTCTTCTGCGAGTTCGATGTCTTCTACTTCGAGAGTTTCGATAATGTGCTTTTCCGTTGAACGGTCTACGGCATTCAGAATTTCTACAATCGCGTCTATACCGCCCGCTTGTGTGTAGTCTTCTGTCATAAGCGCGCTTAACTTCTTCTCGAACACTTTCTCCACTTCCTTTATAACCTCTGGTGACGTACCTTCCATTGAGGCTATACGGCGCGCAACTTCAGCTTGCTTATCGGGTGCAAGGCTTCCGATAACATCTGCGGCCTGTTTAGGTCGCAAGTACGACAAAATGAGCGCGATAGTTTGCGGGTGTTCGTTTTGAAGGAAGTTTGTAATTTGTATGGCATCCGTCTTTCGGATAAAGTCGAACGGTCGCACTTGTAGAGATACTGTAAGCTTGCTGAGTATCTCGAAGGCTTTGTTCTCGCCCAGAGCCTTTTCCAAAATATTCTTTGCGTAGGCGATACCACCTTCGGTGATGTACTGCTGTGCAAGACAGATTTGATAAAACTCTTCAAGCACGCCATCCCTTATCTCTGGCAAAACGGTTTGCGTATTTGCGATTTCGAGGGTGAGCGATTCAATTTCCGATTCCTTGAGATGCTTGAATATTTGTGCAGACCTCTCGGGCCCGAGAGTAATCAGCAAAATTGCCGCCTTCTCACGCCCTGTTAATTCTGCAACATTAGACTGTGCGGTAACAGGCATCGACTACCACTCCTCGACATTTATCCAGTTGCGCAGCAGTGCCGCAACCGCTTCCGGCTTTTCATTAACAAATTTCTCAATATGCTTCTTGATTTCGTTTTCTTTGAAGTAATCAATTTCCTCAAGTTCTTGTGTTTCATTTTCCCGTGCCTCATCAAGTTGGGTAGATACTAGCAAATCTTCCACTGCCAACTGTGGCTCTAGGCTCTCTTCGTCTTCGCCTGCGGCACGCTGTCTACGGAGTAATCCGAATAGCAACATGAGAAGGAGAAGGGCGAGAACTATCATCATAAGGATTGTTGCCCAATCAATGGGGGTTGTGATTGTATCGAAGGGAACATAACGTTGCATTATAATCAGACTAACATTGTCAGCAGGAATACCCATAGCACTGGCAATCAATTCGTGAAATTCTTCAAAATCATAAAACTCGCCATTTACGCTTGTGGGGGTAGTGTTTTCATTTTTAAATCTGTTCCAGTCAGAAACTGTGCGTTGTTCTTCACCTTCGGGGGTGGATGCCAACCAGTGTTCTTGGTCTATAGGACGGTCAATTACCGCAATAACAGCACCCATTGACCGTTCAGCATCAACCCAACCAGGCCCAGATTGCGTAATTTCTTGAAGGCTATCAACTAAATATGTCCTTGCCCAATCACGCAATGATGCACTCGTTAGTCCACCACCAGGCATCAAATAGTTAGGGGTTTGCGCAGTGTTATTTGGAAGCCCAGGCTCTAAACCAGCCATACTTCCTTCATATTCAGCACGCGAACCTGTGTAGCTTGACATAAGACCTAAGCCGTCCATGCCCACTGGAGCAGAATACACTGTTCTGATTGCTTCAGTCATAAGCGTATCTTCAAACACTGGATTAAATACAACAGTAACATCATCGAAAACAGGCGAAAGAAGCTGTGTTGTAGCCATTTGAACATGATTCATATGTCTGATTTGGATTTGTTGTGTGTGGTCTGCAAGGCTATGTGCTTCTGCGTCACCAGAATGTATTGGACGCATATACTGGTCTATAATCGTAATATTGTCAAGGGTAAGACGACTGACATTTCCTGCCACTAGCAACGCTAGATTACGACCTTGCGTAGGCGAAAACTCGCGTGCAACTACAAGAGTTACAGCGGCGGTAGGCTCTGGCGCGTTACGGTCGAACGGTCTTACATTAGGTATAGAAAGGGTGACATTTGCGCCAACTATATCATTCATTGCTGTAAGTTGACGTTCTATTTGCCCTTCCATTCCCAAAATATCTCTGCGTCTACGCTCGTCGTCAGTTGTACCTAGACCTGTGTCCAACGCATTTTCCCATGTAAAGTGTTCGCTGTTGGGGGCAGCCCCACCCACTTGAATTGCAATCATGGCATCATCACTACGACGGCGGTCTACTTGAAGCCCCGAACCATGGTTTATTGTGCGGTTACGAATACCCGCGTCGTCCAACGCGATACGCATTGGATTAATTACTTGTGAATTTTCCCTTGTTACAATAGTTTCCCATGGCGTGCGAAAGGCAAGCCATAAAACTAATATAAGGGCTACTAAAACTACAGCTACAACTCCTAGGAGTCTATAACGCTGTGGCGGCGTTAGAATATCCCAACGCGCCTTCAATGGGTCTGTATATTTTTTAAGCTGGTCTGGCATTACAATCCACCTCTACTCCACGCTACGATTTGATTATCGCATGGTTCTGGAACTTCCCTGTTACTTGTGACATTTGTGACAAAAATTTTAAAATTAGATTTGCATTCTCATAATTTCGCGATAAGACTCAATGATTCTGCTTGTGATTTGCGATGTAAAGTTTAATGCGTTTGATGCCCTGTCCATTGCCATCTGAACTGCTAGTATATCATCAGCTCGCCCAGTTGCAAAGTCAATTTGTGCCTGCTCTGCTTGCAATTGGAAGGCATTGGTATCATTCATCACATTCAACGCCGCCGTGAAGGCGGTGGAGAACGGGTTATCCTGTTGCTCTGTAGGTAGCTGAATTAGCTGTAATTGCGGCGAAAATGGCTCTATGGTTGGTGCTAATGTTGTATTAACTAACGCTGTAATTGCTGCCATAATTTACTTACCTCCCCGACCCTATTTCTAGTGTGCGTTGCACCAAAGTTCTAGCGGTACTCATTGCAGTGATGTTTGCTTCGTACGAGCGTGAAGCCGCTATCATGTTTACCATTTCTTCAACTATGTTCACGTTTGGCATCCTCACATACCCAAGTTCATCTGCATCTGGGTGTGAAGGCTCGTATTTTAGAAGACCAGGTGATTCATCTTCTACTATATTGGTTACACGAACGCCCATTCCTTGGGGCGCAGGAACACTTCCGCCGTTTCCGAATACATTACTAAATACCATAGAAAACGGGTCATTATCGCGCATTTCTTCAAACAAAACTGTTTTTCTGCGATAAGGCCCACCGTCTGCGGTGCGAGTAGTGTTTACGTTTGCTATGTTCTCGGCAATTACGTCCATCCGCAAGCGTTGGGCGGTTAGCCCCGATGCAGAGATATTCATTGTGTTAAAAAAGCTCATCTAATTACCTCCCCGATAAAACCATGCCCAACATACGACTGTTGTGCATTACGCTATTTACCATTACATCGTATCTTACGGATTGTATAAAAAGTGCGACCATCTCGCGTTCCACGTCCACATTATTCCCGTCCAAACGGAAACGAGCACCTGGGTTTTGGAAGCTTGTAGCAGGTCGCGCTCTTGATAAATCCAGATTACCTGTTGAACGGAAATCATCAATTGCGTCGCTTAGAGCGGCTTCAAAGTCCACTCTACGCGCCGTAAAACGCGGCGTTTCCGCGTTGGCGATATTATTTTGAATAGCATCAACTCTTGCACTTTGCCCCTGTAGAGCCGCGCCCATCATAGAATTTTGATGGTGTATTGATTGACTAAGCATAGAAACACCCTCCCCCTCATTTAAATCTTTCAGAGAATAACAAATTAATTAAACCCGTGTCAATGTCAAATGTTATAAAAAGAGGGATTCTCTTTCCATTTTTTTTGACGGATTTTTCGTTCGCACAAACTGCGAGAGACTAAAGTATAAATTAAATTCTCTTATCTTGCAACACATTTTCCTACAATTAATATAACAAGTTTTTCAGATTACCGATTTTAACGCCACTGCAAGCTGGTCTGGGCAGGATGTTCCCCGTGCTCCGCATTTGATTCCGCTTACTATATTTATTACTTCTTCGGCTTTTCTGCCCTTTGCAAGTTCTGCGATTCCTTTTAAATTTCCGTCACAACCGCTGGAAAATTTTACTTCTTTTATGATACCTTCTGAAACTTCCAAGTGGATTTCTTTGCAACATACGCCATTTGTTTTGTATACCATCACAAAACCTCCGATGTCAATTTTTTAAATTGGTCTATTTGGGATTTTATTACATCTAGCGCACTTTCCCAGAAATCCGCGCTTTGCACGTCTATCCCTAACATCTTGCAACTTTCTTCCACTGACATTTTTCCACTTGCGCGTAAGAAATTGTTGTATTTTTCTCCAAAAATTGACGGGTCTGCATCGTAAATTTTGTACAATCCATTAGCAAGCAAATTTCCAAACGCATATGGAAAATTGTAGAAGCTAAATGTTCCGCTATAATAATGTGGCTTGATTACCCACATATACGGATGCATTTTTTCTGGGTCAAGACCATCGCCGTAGGCTGTGCGTTGAGCATTTAACATTAATTCGTTCAACTCTTGCACGGAAAGCGGATGGTCTTGGCGCGCTTCAAACACGCCCTTCTCAAACAAATATCGCGAGTATATGTCTAAAATTACCTGCGTTGCGTCTTGTAGGCTGTTTTCGATTAGCTGTAGTTTTTCGTTGTTGGGAAGGGTTTGTAATGCCGCGTTGGTAACAATCATTTCGCAGAATGTTGACGCTGTTTCGGCTAGGGGCATGGGGTAGTGCGTGTTTAGAATACCTTCTTCCATCACTTGCATACTATGATAACCATGTCCTAGTTCATGTGCCAAGGTGATTATATCAGAAAGATTGCCTCCGTAGTTTAGTACTATTCGGAATTGTTTCACCGCGTAAATGTCGCCACAGAACGCACCGCTTACTTTGCCTTCTCGCGGCGATACATCTATCCAATTATTTTCAAATGCCATTCGAGCAACTTTTTCCATTTCTGACGAAAATCTGCCGAAATTCTCCAGCGTGAAGGTTTTTGCTTCTTCGTAGGTGAATGTTTTCGCGTTAGTCTGCCCCACTGGCGCGAACATGTCGTAAAACGGTAGCCCATTGGCCGAGGGGTTAAGGTAACGCGCTTTTGCTTTCATATAATCGCGGAAACATTGTATGTTCGCGTCGATTGCCTGAAACATTGCATCCAAGGTTTTGCGCGTCATGGAACTATCGAAAAGCGTGCGGTCTATTGGGTGGTTGAATTTTCGCAAACTACATAGCAGGTTTACTTCGCCTTTTATGCTGTTCATTGCCGCCGCGCAGGATTCTTCTATTTTGGGGTACGCCGCGAGTTCTGCTTCGTATGCGGCTTTGCGTACTTGGGAATCCGCATCGTATGCCAAGTTACGGCATTCGTTTATGCCTATTGTTCTTATTTTGCCACCGTCTTTTGGGTCGGCGTATTCGCAGGAAAGCATTGAGATTAACTTGTCTTGAAGCATTCCCCACGCGCTTGAACCTGTGTTACTCATTTGCGCGGATAGAGTCTCTTCGTCTTCACTCATCATGTGGTAGTATTCTTTTGCCATATGTTGCATCTGATATGTGTATTCCTCCAAATTATGTTGCTTTGCTAACTGGGCTATATTGCCGCCAGTTTCCTCTATTTTCGACAAAAAAGACGCAAGGCGAACTTTAGTGCGGCTAGTTTCCGCGCCGATTGCGTCCAACAAATATATGAATTTTGTTGCATCAGTATTCGCGGTGTCAGTAGCATACACAAAATGCGCATATGAACCCAAACGGTCATTTTTGGTAGAATACTCCTCCAACAGACGCACCAATTCCACCACATTTTCAAAAGTCGACAACTCATAAGACAACAAGTTCAATTTTTCCACCATCGAAGGAATCGACGTAAAATCCGCCTTAAACTCATCAGATTCAAAACCAGCATAAATATCCTTCAAGCACCACTTATCCGACATTAATATTCTCCTCTGTTTACATACGTGGGCTACTGCAAAGCTAAGACCTTGGGGACGCTGTCCCCAATGCCCCTGCAAGGGGACACAGTCCCCTTGACCCCATTTTTTGCGGCTGTATAGCTTGGCTAGATTTCCACTCAATTAAAGGCGCAAATGAAAAAGTTTTTTGGAAAGGGGGTTTGGGGGAAAACCTTTTCTTCTCACATTTCTTTCGCTTCGCATTAGGAAATATGATTAGAAAAGGTTTTCCCCCAAGGTCTTTCTTTTATTTACTCCACGATGAAATTACTGAGCATGGGTATGAGTCGCTCTGCTGTGGCTGGGTCGTGAATTGCTAGTTTTAGCGGCTTGGATAAATCTAAGCTGAAGATACCCATGATTGACTTTGCGTCTACAACGTAACGGTCAGAACCTAGGTCAATGTCGCCCTCAAGCGGTGCGACTGTGTTGACGAAGATTTTAACTTTTTCTACAGTGTCCAATTTAACATGTACTGTTTTCAATGGATTTACCTCCCTCATGTTGATATTCTTCAAAATATCAATGTGTCTACGAGTAACACCGATATTGTATCTGCTATCTTAGAGACTGTCAAATGTTGTTTTTCGTGCTATAATATTTGCAAAATGTTACGAGAGGAAAATTAAAAATGAAACTTGGAATAGTAGGATTACCCAACGCTGGAAAAAGTACATTGTACAACGCGATTATGCAAACGGGTGCAGAGGCATCAAATTATCCGTTTAGCACGGTAAGCCCAAATGTTGGGCGCGTTCCCGTGCCAGATGAAAGACTGGCGAAGTTGAATGAAATGTATAATGCGAAATCTGTAGTGCCAGCGGCAATTGAAATGGTGGATATTGCAGGACTTGTTAAAGGTGCGTCGCAGGGCGAGGGGTTAGGGAATCAGTTTCTTTCGCATATCCGCGAAGTGGATGCGTTGGTTCATGTGGTGCGTTGTTTTGCAGATGAAAACGTTACTCATGTTTACGACAGCATAGACCCAATGCGTGATATTGAAACGGTAAACCTTGAGTTGGTGTTCGCAGACCTTGAGATGCTGGAGCGTCGTTTATTGAAGGTAGAAAAAACTGCGAGAACAGATAAATCTTATAAACGCGAGGAAGAAATTTTAAGAAAAATAAAAGCAACCTTAGAAGAGGGACAACCCGCCCGTAGCATAAAATGGGACGATGCTGATGATTTAAAAATGGTAGAAAGTTTCACGCTAATTACGCAAAAACCAATGTTATATGCGGCGAATGTATCAGAATCTGATATTGGCAAAACGGAGGATAACTCCCCGCTAAAAGCATTGGAAGACTTCGCAATAAGCGAAAACACTCAATTATTCGTGTCCTGCGCAAAACTTGAGGCCGAAATAGCAACCCTAGACCCAGAAGAGAAAGAAATGTTTCTTGAAGATATGGGAATCAACGAAAACGGACTTGCGCGTTTAATTTCCGCAGGGTACGAACTTCTGGGCTTAATCAGCTTCCTAACAGCAGGGCCAAAAGAAGTTAGGGCGTGGACTGTACGCCGTAATTCAAAAGCCCCACAAGCGGCTGGGAAAATTCACAGCGACCTAGAGCGCGGATTTATCCGCGCAGAAGTAGTAGCCTACAACGACCTAGTAAGCGCGGGAAGCTACAACGCCGCAAAAGAAAAAGGACAAGTTCGCGTAGAGGGCAAAGAGTACATCGTACAAG
Organism: Defluviitaleaceae bacterium; assembly: GCA_009785665.1. Classification (GTDB taxonomy): domain Bacteria; phylum Bacillota; class Clostridia; order Lachnospirales; family WQUN01; genus WQVC01. The sequence continues at coordinate 1,149 of WQVV01000103.1, read as the reverse complement.
ATGGCGACGTACTACTAATCCGCTTCAACGTATAACCTCGCAATCTGTAGTAAAAATTTTTTATCCCCCCTCTCAAGTAAACCTTACAAAAAATAAAGTTTTTGAAAGGGGGTTTGGGGGAAAACTTTGTTCACAAAGTTTTCCCCCAAGGTCTTAATCTTTGAATCTTTAAATTGTTAAATGTTTTAAAAAAGGAGCAGTTATATGTTTGTGGATAATGTGAAAATTACGATTGAATCGGGAAGTGGTGGGCATGGGAATATTAGTTTTCGCCGTGAGAAATATGTTCCTAATGGTGGGCCAGATGGCGGAGACGGTGGTCGAGGAGGAGATGTTGTTTTTGTGGCGGATACGGGCGTTAATACGCTTGTGGATTTCCGTTATAAGAAGCATTTTAAGGCTGAATCTGGTGGGAATGGCGGCGGTAGCAAATGTAAGGGTAAGAATGGGAATGATTTGATAATGAAAGTTCCTGTTGGAACTTTGGTGCGTTATGGCTGGGAAACAGATGAAATTGGAAGTCCCAGTGGGCTGGTAATGGCCGATTTGAAAAGCGAAGGCGAACGCAGAATTTTAGCAAAAGGCGGGCGTGGTGGACGCGGAAATCAGCATTTTGCAACGCCTGCGCGGCAAGCTCCTAAGTTTTCGGAGGATGGGAAAACTGGCAAGTCTTATCAAGTTACGCTGGAACTTAAACTTATTGCAGACGTGGGCATTATCGGCTTTCCCAATGCGGGTAAGTCTACTTTGCTTTCCCGCGTTACCAAGGCTAATCCGAAAATTGCTAACTATCAGTTTACAACGCTATCGCCGAATTTGGGCGTTGTGCGGCATGACTTTGGACGTGATTTTGTTCTGGCAGATATACCAGGGCTAATCGAAGGCGCAAGCCAAGGCGTTGGACTGGGCTTCGATTTCCTGCGGCATATTGAACGCACTCGGGTTCTGGTGCATGTCGTTGATGCGGCGCGACTGGAAGGTGATGAGCTTTCCCCAACCCAAGCCATAGAAAAAATTAACGCGGAACTTTCGGCATTCAACCCGAATTTATTAGAACGCCCGCAAATTATAGCGGCAAACAAAGCCGACCTTCCACTAGACGAAACGCAAATAACAGAACTAAAAGAACACGCCGCCGCAAAAGGCTGG
>WQVV01000102.1 GCA_009785665.1 Defluviitaleaceae bacterium | reverse complement strand
TGCCCATCTGCTCTTGCTGCCCATTGATAATACCAGCCAGCATAATAAATCACCGTATTTGGTCTAATAAATTCAATCCGAAATCTAAAATCCCGCTCTTCGTTAATGTGATGCCACTCACCAGTAATACTTGTGTTGGTAGCGATACGCGGCGTTGGGGTGAGAATTGGTTCGGGCAATGGTGTTGGCTTGGGTTCAAATTCGATTCTGGCGGCGGATATTTTTGATTCGTAAGTATATAAATTTGGTTGCTCTGCGAACTCGGGTGATATTTGCGTTGGCGCATTATTAACCGAATGCGAAGCATAATAGAACGCGTCGTTGTCTTCGTTCAAGGTTTGCAGGTTTATGGCTTCATTGTAAATCTGTCCAATTTGCTCTTGCGCGATTAATTGCGAACTTTCGTAGTAAACGGCATTAAAACCAACGCAGCCAGAAATCCCCGCCGTAATCAAAATCGAAGCCAGCATAATCGCAACTGACTTTTTCGCAAAATTTTTCATGGGATAACCTCCTTGGGGTATGTTATCGCTATGAAAGTTTACAATTTCCGTGACGACAACACGCCCTAGATGTACTTTACCGCCGTGCCGTAGGCCATTACCTCGCATGAGCCGTCCATTACGGCGGCGGTTTCGTACCTTGCGCAAACTATTGCATCTGCGCGCATGTTTTGCGCTTCGTCAATCATGCGGTTGGTTGCTATTTCGCGGGATTCGTACATTAGCTCTGTGTACCCGCGAATTTCGCCGCCCACAATTGATTTCAGACCCGCCATAATGTCGCGCCCAAAGTGTTTTGCTTGCACTACACTGCCCTTTACCATTCCCAATACTTGAATGTTTTTCCCTGATATTGTTTCTGTTGTTGTGATTAACATTTTATATTCTCCTCTTTTTTAGAAAATTATAGTATCACCATACAGTCGCGTCAATGAAAATTTGAAAGGGATTGTATTTCATGTTGACGCAACGCGCAAATTTATGTACGGTATGAAAAAAAGGAGGGGTTATGTGAAATACGCAATTATTTCGGATATACACGGAAATTTGCCCGCATTTAAGGCTACGCTTGCCGACGCAGAAGCTCGGAAAATAGACAAGTATTTATTTATTGGCGATTACGCAAACAGTTTTCCGTGGGGAAATGAGGTTACGGAAATTATTCGCGGATTAAAAAATGCCGTCGTGATTCGCGGCAATGGTGAGGATTATTATACGAATTTGAAGCGCGACGGTGATTTCAGTTACGAGCAGTTTAAACCTGTTTACTGGGCGTATCGTCATCTTTCCGACGAAAATCTTGACTACTTAACGGGACTTCCCGAAACGGCTGTTGTTTCCGATAGCGGAATAAATATCTACCTTAATCACTCTATGGATTTATTTTTCCGCACGCCCAAGATTGAGCTGTTTCATTCGTATGAGTTTCGCGCAATGATGATGCGTGAACTCTTCCCCCGCACGGAATATCTCCATCGTGCGCGGGAGGCATTCTTATCATGCGCCGAAGCGGTTTTGGAAGTTCAAACTTTACCCAAGGGCGTTCACTTATTTGGGCATAATCATATGCAATTTCACATGGAGTTTGACGGAAGATTATTCATAAATCCAGGCTCATGCGGCGAACCACTAGACTGGGACACCACCGCCGCATACACAATACTAACCTGCGACAACAACGGCTGGAGCGTAGACGAACGCAGAGTAAACTACAACATAAACGAAGTCGCGGAAGGTTTAGTTAATTCGGGTTTTGCCGCCTATGCACCAATGTGGAGCAAGGTTATGGAATTGGAACTCCAAACCGCCAGCGATTACTTCATGTCCTTCGTGCTGCACATAGCCGATACAGGACGAAAACTAGGCAAAACGGAGTTCCCCCTAAGCAACGATGTTTGGAACATAGCAATAGAATCATGGGATATAAATAAATAATCTCACCCCTCCTAATCTGAAACTTAGGAGGGGTTTTTGGTAAGATAGGCAAAATCGGTTGAAAGCGAAATATTCGGGCAATATAATGCAAGCATAGCCGCTGTCGCTGGCGGGTCGATTGCTTCGCAAACTGACTCGCCCAAACAACTAGGAGGTGAAACTGTGAAAATAAACATAAGTATCGACAAAAGCTATTTGGAAACGGAAATAACAATAAATTGTGCTGTCATGAGTGCGGAACTAGAAAAAGTAATAGCAAGCCTACGAGCCTTGGACTTCAAACTAACAGGCACAAAAGACGGGCAAACACACATACTAGACGCAAGCCAAATTTTGTATATAGACACAGTGGACAAAAAGACATTTTTATACACAAAAGCGGCGGTATACGAAACAAACCTACGGCTTTACGAGTTGGAAGAGAATCTTTCAACAAGCGAGTTTTTCCGAGCGGGAAAATCCAGCATCATAAATTTCAACAAAATAAAATCCTTGAAATCGGATATTGACGGCAGAATTATCGTTGTAATGGAAAACAACGAAAAATTGATAGTTTCAAGGCAGTACACAAGTTTCATCAAAAATAAATTGGGGAGGTCGTAATGGTGGACGAGAAAAAAAATGTAACAACAATTTTTGGGCGAACTGTGGCAACAACTTTTACGCCAGCAATACTTGCGGTGACAGTAGCGGGGTTGCGCTTAGTGGATTCGGCGGGTACGTATGATGGTTTGTTCCAATTGGGTGGGGGGCTTACCTTTGAAGGGATTGTTCAACTATTCATCTGGTCTTGCATCATTAGCGGATTAATAACCGTTTTAACGTCGGATATATGGTTTAGCAAGGTGATGCTGTTATGGCGTGTTGCGTTACTAATGTTTTTGGCTATTGCTGTTAGTGTGGGGTTTATCGTTGTGTTTCGATGGTTCCCCTTGGATATATGGGAAGCATGGGCGGCTTTCTTGGTGTTTTTTATTGTGGGTTTTGGTGGTGGACTTATCACCATGATTGCAAAAACAAAAATCGAAGATGGGCGTTACAATAAATTGTTATCAGAATATAAATCAAAGCGGGAGGGAAATTTCCATGATTAAAATGGACGGAATAGTAAAAAAATTTGGCACGCAAACTGTGCTTTCAGACGTGTCTTTTGAAGCCAAACAAGGGGAAATATTTGGGCTGCTCGGGCGTTCGGGGGCGGGCAAAACCACAATTATAAATATTTTAACCAACCAGTTAAAACCCGATAGTGGTAGCCACAAAATTAGCGTAAGTTCATACGAAACAGGGCTAATGCTAGACGAAGATGGCTTGTACGACAGGCTTACATGCTTGGATAATCTTCACGTATTTGCGGATATTTATGGTATTCCGCACAAAAATTCCAGCGAAGTTTTGGAGAAAGTTGGGCTGGAGAATGCCGCGAAAAAAGCAGTAAGCCAGCTTTCAAAAGGAATGCGTCAGCGGCTCGCGCTTGCCCGTGCAATTTTACACAAACCCAAAGTGTTGTTTCTTGACGAACCAACCAGCGGCCTAGACCCAAACACAGCGCAAGGAATCCATAAGCTAATCCAAGGCTTGCAAAAGCAAGGAACAACCATTTTTCTAACCACTCATAACATGGACGAAGCCGTTAAACTATGTAATCACGTTCTGCTATTGCACAAAGGCAAAATTGTGGAGCAAGGCATTCCAACGGAAATTTGCGAAAGACATAACGCAACCAAAACCGTTCCAGATTTAGAAGCGGTGTTTATAAAAATGACTGGGGAGGGTTTATCATGAGGAGTGTAAAAGCAATTTTTGTAAAACAGGCGAAAGATATGACCAAGAATTTTTCGGTATTAATCATGTTTGTGATTTTTCCACTTGTGGCATTTGGCATGACGCATTTTGTGGCGCGGGGTAATGATGATATTGCTGATACAATGTTTACAACTATGATGGCAGGTATTTTTGTGGGTATGGCATTAATTCAATCCGCCTGCACCATTATCGCAGAAGATAGAGAAAAGAAAAGTTTGCGATTCCTCGTAATTGCGGGCGTTAAGCCTTTAGCTTATTTGCTGGGCATTGGTGGCGTAATTTTTGTGGCTAGTTTGCTGTCATCACTTGCATTCGGATATATCGGCGGCTTTAACCGAAACGAGTTTGTAGCTTTTATGGTTGTTATGATGTCTGGTGCGGTGGCTTCTATAATCCTTGGCGCGACCATCGGCATTTATGCAAAAAACCAACAAGCCGCAACAGGTTTAAGTATGCCCATAGCTGTAATTCTAGGCTTTAGCCCAATGATAGCGCAGTTCAACGAACGCATAGAAATTCTAGCGCGCTTCGTCTACACCCAGCAAATTAATGTTGTTGTAAACGATTTTTCCGCAGGGCTTACCCAACCTCTTGTTGTAATTTGGCTCAACATTGCCGTGCTTGCTGTTTTATTTATAGCCGCATATGCAAAAAAAGGTTTGCGGAGTTAGCGCGTATTCCCGCTAAGCAAACCAAATGGAACATACAAATTACAGAACTATCGACCCTTGCCAAAAAACCAATCGGCAAGGGTTTTGTATTTTTAGCGAGAAAAAACAACTCGCACAAACGCCCTCAAGACGAATGTTTCGTATTAATTTCGCATTAATAAAGATAAGAAAAAAATTATCGAACATATTGATTCTCGTGGTTTGCCTAATGCCATAAGTTTGGTATAATGTGCTGTATTTTGAAAAAAGAAGGATTGAATTATTATGATGGGGAAAACTCATAAATCTATTGGTGTTGCGGTTGGCGCGGCATTTGCGTTGCACGGATTGCGACATGGCGACGCAGCATTTACCTTGGCATTAGTTTCTGCACCAATGGCGGCAATGCTTCCTGATATTGACCATGGAGGTTCGCGGCTGGGCAGAATGCGAAAGCGGGCATTTAACATTACGGTAGTTGTTTTGGGTGTGGTTTTGATTTTAGCGGCTTGGTTGTATGGGCAGTACATAACACACGACTTTACTACAGTATTGATTTTGGGGCTTGTGGTGGTTGTTCCAACGGTGGCAATCTTCTATATAGCCCAAACCAAATGGGCAAGAAAGATGCTGAAATTTATCACGAAGCACCGCGGGATTATGCATACTTTGTTGATTCCCTGCGTTGGGTTATTGGGCGTGGGGTTTATAGAAGACAGGTATTTTTTGATTTTGTTGTACGGTTTTATTTTTGGATATTTGTCTCACATTTTGGCGGATTGCTTCACCGTAAACGGATGTCCAATTTTGTTTCCGTTTACTCGCAAAAGCATTCGTTTTTCTAAAATCACTACCCGAAATCAAAGTGCTATGGAAAAAACCGTTTCTACTATTATGATTGCTATTATTCTTTGCATACCCGCGTTGCCCGTGTTTTGGCAAGTTAGCCAAATCGCATTTGCGCCAGCTAACAGAGTTGTCGAGGATTTCGACGGTTGGACAACTGACAGAATCGTTTTGAACCAAACAGATGCCAATGAGTTGATAATCACTTTCCACTATGTAAACAATCCAATTTGGGCGGAAAGTTCGTTCGTAGTCCTTAATGCTTGGATTGAAGATAATAACGGGCTTCGCATCAAAACCCTATATTCGCCAAGCGGAATGACAGACTTTAATCGCGTCCCAACAGGAACGCTACACTACACATGGAATTTAACCAACATGTACGGGTATTTAGTTCCCATGGGGGAATACACATTTTTTATAGAAGGAGGGCTGTATTGCGGCAGTCAAATTAACTATTCACATAGCTTTACACTGTAAGCGCGCTTGACCAAATTAATCGACAAAGGAGCTGTTCATAATGAGAAAAATGTTAGCAGTTGGCGCAGTACTTGCTCTTGTTTTTGGCTTTACGGCTTGCGGCGAAAGTGAAGCCCATGAAGTAGCAGATAATGGAACTCAACCATATGACGCAAGCGATATTTATATAGAAGAAACTACACCCGAAACAGAACCCCCGCCGTATTTTCAGCAAGCAACACCAGAAAACACATATGAAAACCTTGAAAGCGAGCAATCCACAGCGGGCATAATCGAAGGTGATGTGTACTATAACGGCATTGCAATAAGCCGAATTTTTTCGGAGTCCTTTTTTGAGATTCTTGGCGAACCTTGGGGTAGTAGAGATGAAAGCTTCTTCTTTTATGATAACTTTCAAATTTGGGGCTGGGTCGAGGGCGAAAACTTTGGAATAGCGGGTGAAATAAACGCATGGCCGCCTAACTTGCACCTATTTGAAATAAACGGGTTTACACTTGACATGAATCGAACAGAACTGATTGTCGCGTTCGGAAATCCATTGGAATACTATGAAAATCAACGTTTCAACATATACGATGTCCACGACATGACTTATCATATATCAAACCCTGTAAGCGATTATGGGTTAATCTTTCGATTTTTTGATGATATGATTGCGGTTGACAGTATTACAATATGGCCGTTCGCGTTTGCTATGCCATTAGATTATTTCACGCCAATTGAATTGTCTGAGTATGGGCATGTTGCCGCACAGGAATTTTTAAGTATGTATACCACCCTGTTTTTGAATTTAACAGAAGTGTTTACCTATTTGGGAAATTTGCTTGGAACCAATTTGAATAACATGAATGAAATTGATGCATATATACGTGAAAATTATCGGCTAGACCCAATCAGCAACTGGATTGAGCGTGAACATCTTCCCCAAGCATTGCTGAACGAACCATCTTTTGACACGCTTTTAGAAACCTTCGCGTGGGATTTTATTTTATTCGATATTTACGGCATGGACGCTCCGTTAATTGGCATACACTTTCCGCAGATGTTTGCGAATGGTCAAACACCCTTCAGAATTTATAAATACGCGAACGGCTACTCATTCGCAGGGTGGATTGACTTCCATCAAAATAACGCGAGTTTTTTTCATGATACCGAAGGTCGTCTGCTAACACTTACGGGTTGCCAGTGGTACGCTCCACAGTTGACATATATCTCATTCGCAAATGGGCGAATTGTGGACGAAATCCCAAACCCACAGTCATGGAGCGAGTGGGATTGGGATTTCGAAGTATATTTGACACCTAACCTACCACGCGCAAGTTTAACGCCTGTTCCAATCTTGGACGATTTAGCTGATGCAATAAGGCATAATTCACAACCAATTGCGCAAGCGCGACTAGAAGCATCACGACAATAAGGAGAGCGACCATGGACATAAGAAAATCCACAATGGCAGACCTGCCAAAACTATCAGAAATTTACGAAAATGCCAGAGCATTTATGCGCCAAACAGGCAACCCCAACCAGTGGGGTGACAATCACCCCCCACAAAGCGCAATCGAAGCAGACATACACAATGGCGACAGTTATGTATGCGTAAATGGAGATGAAATTTTGGCAGCATTCTTTTTCAGCACCGAAGCAGATTCCACATACACAGTAATTGACGGCAACTGGCTAAACGATAAGCCATACGGCGTAATCCACAGAATCGCCCGCGCCGAAAATGCGAAGGGTGCAGGCGCGTTTTGTATAAACTGGTGCTTTCAGCAAATTCCAAACCTGCGAATAGACACCCATCAAGACAATACCGTAATGCTTAACCTCTTAGAAAAATTAGGTTTTGTACGTTGCGGCATTATATGGCTTGAAAATGGTGAAGAGCGAATCGCATTGCAAAAAGTGATATAGGGCGTGTTGCTAAGAACGGCGTAAAAGCGTTTGCTGTTTTGGCTCGTTGTTGGCAAATGTTTTCAATATTCGTGTGGATAACATTGTAATTCTATGTTACACTGTGGTTGAAACGTGTTTTGCGCGTCATTCACCGAATGCGAACGGTTTGGCTTTTACACGTTTTAAATACAAATATGGGGGTATTGTGATGAATATTCAAGGACAATCAATCACGCTTACTTATGCATCTTTTATGCCTGCGACAGGCGCAAGCGCGTCAACACCGCTTGCCGCGCCTGCAACGCCAGCAATCCCGACTGGGGGGCAAATGGACTTGTTAGATATTTCGCCCACGGCGCAATCAATGTACAACAGGCATCTTGACGCGACGGAAGCGACAAGCGGCGCGTGCAGCACATGTGCAACTCGTGCTTATGTATGCAGCAGCGGCTCAGTATCTCGACCTTCTGCTGGTAATGCGGCGGCATATGTTACGGCACATGAACGCGCACATTTGGCTGACCACAGAGCAGATGCACAAGCCGAGGGCAACCGTGTTCTTACGCAAAACATTGCGATATTTTCCGACACATGCGCAGAATGCGGTGTTATTTATGTTTCGGGCGGTGAAGCGAGCAGCCTAATTGCTTCAGAAGAAGTAGCAGGAGCCGACCACGCCATGCTAGAATTAATGAGCGGTGGTTGTGGGGCTGATGGCAGTTGTTGCGGCTGTGGGTGTTGTGGTTCTCTTTCTTGAGCGACACAGCCGCTCTTCGCCGATGACCTGCATCGCCAAGCTAACGCATACGTCACGAAGCCATGAACCGTTTCCTAAGCAATAAAAATAAGCCTCTGCACGGCAACCAAACCGTGAGAGGCTTTTATTTTTGACTAGGAAACTGTTCATGGCTTCGTGACGTATCGTGGCCTGCCGATACATGTAATCGGTGAAAGATGGCTGGGTCGCTTTATTTAGGAACACGCCCTTAATTTTCAGAAATTTTCAGAAATTTTCAGGAATAACGCGCAAACTGTCGCAATTCCCCCGTAAATTAATAGCACGACACCAGGGGTTGCAATAAAATGGTTAAGCAGAAACCCAAGTACATAATTACTTATGATAATTCCCAACCACGCTACCATGTAATCTAAGGAAACGACCTTTCCCAACAAATGTTCGGGCGTTTTTTCGCCTATATACGAAGAGGAGATAACAGCAAGTGTAGCTATTGAAAGCATGATTAAAAAGAATGAGGCGGTTATTATCAACAATGTGAGTATTGAATTAGTACTCCACATAGTACCTACGCCTGCAAAAATTAATGCGATACAACTTATTAGCAAAAGGAAACGTGCATTTGTGATATTCGCTTTTTTCCCCAACAAATTGGGAAGCACAGCACCCGCCGATGCTCCAAGCATGACAATACCTTGCACCAAACCCACGATACCTTCTCTCATTTCTAAATAAGTTGAAACTAACACAGAAATCACAACATAATTGATTGGAAGCAAAAAAAATCCTATAACCAAACTCATCAAAAATATTTTCCCGACTATGGTGTTTTCTTTTACGGCAAAGCGAATACCATCTCTAATGTCGCCCACAATGCTATTTAACAAACGCTGGGATATGTCCTGCTTTGCATACGGAATTTTCACCATAAGTTTAATAACGGTAGCCATAATGCAAAATGCGACACTCACAAATAAGGCTGGGGCTAATCCCAATCTCGCAAGGATAAAACCACCCAGTATAGGTGCGCCAACCTCGGAGAACATGGAAAACAACCAGTTGATAGAATTTGCTTTAATCAAGTCATCAGCAGCAACCAAAGAAGGTATGCTTGCGTCGGTTGATGGTGTAATCATGCTTTCTAAAGTTGAAAGCAATAACATAAATATGATTGTTGCTGGCACAAGAGCCAAAACATTTGAAAGTCCCATGTAAGCAATAATTATAATTGCAGTCGAAAAATTCATTAGTGCCAGCAGCTTCTTTTTGCTGAATCTGTCGGCTGATACTCCGCCAATAGGCAAAAGAATAATAAACGGTATTGCAGAAATAGCTAATATAGTTCCGATTAATACGGGGCTGCCAGTCGCATTCAAAACATATAGTGGTATAATAAACCGCAAAAGCCCCCTCCCTATTGATGACAACTCCAACCCTGTCATAAATAAAATAAAATCTTTGTTCCATAGCTTTTTAGTTAATTCCATTTTGTAATATCCCTTCTGGTTTTATATCGATTTCGTTTGAAATTGGGATTCGTCTGTCATCAATTCTGCGTAGAAGCGTTCGCAAAATTGACTCGTCCTCAACCCATTTCAAATCGAAATGCCTATATAATTCTTGCCGCTATCATATTACACCAAACACGACATCAGCATGTCATGTTGATGTCGTGGCAAAAATTACAATTTAGGGCGTGTTCCCACTACGGAAATGACACGATTTTTGCGGCAATTTTGTGCCAATCAAGGAGGGTTTCGCGCCGCGTCCTAGAAGGACGCAAGCGAAATCCCAACGCAGAGTGGCGCAAAATTGACCAAAAAGCGTGTCGTTTCTGTAGTGGGAACACGCCCTAAAATCTAAAAAGCCTCTGCACGGCAACCAAAACCGTGAGAGGCTTATTTTTATAGGATAGGTAATTGTTCATGGCTTCGAGGCGTATGGGTGGCTGCCAATGCATCTCATCGGTGAAAGGCGGCTGTGCCGCTTTTTTATATGCTAGGAAACTGCTATAAAATGGGAATAGGTGTCACTTGTAAGTATGTACACAAAAAAGCCCTCGGATATTCAACAGCAAGAGAACAGCAAGAGAAAAAC
>WQVV01000101.1 GCA_009785665.1 Defluviitaleaceae bacterium | reverse complement strand
TGCATGGCTTGACAAGTATCGTCGCTTTTGGAAAAATTGCGAACGATACACCGATACACTTGCTCAACTTGTCACTTTGGCTTTCGTTCGCTTGATTTTAAGGAGATATTAAACAGGCTCTCAGACATAAGGAGGGGGCGATAGCAACAGAATGGTATTTGCAAGCATACACAAAGGGACATGCGCAATGTGTTTGGTAAACTAAAAATACAGCAAATTAACGCTTGTCATTCAGTGTATTTTGACTGTGTGAAAAAACGCTCACACAGTCAAAATACACTGCTAAAATTACACAGTTTTGTTTATATTTGCTGTGCTTTTATATTGTAATATACCGAGTGTATTCAATATACGTCCTAGATTCAGTTTTTGCAAGTGAGTATTTTAGAGCTTTCGCCTAAACTACACAGGTGATATTGCAATCAAAAGAAAGGTTGTTATCAATGAGTTGGATTCAATACATATCCTTTCCAAGAGAACTGAAAGCGTTTCTTTGTTCAGATATTCGAGGACGCGAAAAGGAATTTGGAATAGATTACGAAACTACTAATTTAAGAGATGATGTGTATTTATTTCCAGAATCAACACCATGGGAGAGTGATTTCGTAGTTGCAGATAAGAAGAATGCTACTTTTAGAAATTGTTTCAAAAATTCATTTGTTTATGAATTTCATGGTGATTCATGGAAAGGCTTTTCACAAGAAAAGCATAAAATTATGCAAAGTAGTTCTGACGAAAACTTTATAACAACAGAACTTGAAAAACTAACAAATAAATGGAGGTTGATAAGTAATCAATCTCTATACAATTTCATTGATAGTCACTTGAATGCTGGCGAATGTGTGGAAAAATATTATGTTTGGCATAATCATGTAAATTTTGATTTTGATGCACCAACATCAGAAAGCACTATAAGCTTAAAAGAAGTGTTGGTAATGCCACTAAAAACCACGATTTTATCAATAGAAGAAAGACACAAATTGACAATTTGCAAAATGCAAAGCAACATGAGATGATGACAAGGAGAATATTTATGAGTCCTGAGAACTGGTTAAGATATTTACAAGACGTGAAATATGATTTGCTTGTTCCGCCGTATAGCCTTGATAACTACTCTCTAACTCCTAAACAGGCAAGAGTAGCATTTGAATGGTTTATCTCCAAAATCCCCGAACGAATTGAGTATTTAAGAAATCGTTGCGCAAAGGATTTGGGTATATCTGTGAATGAATTAGACCTTTCACCAGATTCTCTTAAACCATTATGGAAGTGGTTTCTTGAAACAGCAAAAATTGAACCAACCCCAAAAGACCAGCTTGCTGAAATGATAGAAAAGTGGGGATTCCTAGGCAAAGAATCTCGTATGATTAATTACGAACAACTGTCAGTAACCACGCAGTTTATTGCGCGTGATATTGGTATGTATTTTGGCGAGGTGTTTACTACAAATTACGAAAACATGATAACATGGGGGTATCATGTAAAGCCTAAAAATGTAGATGTTAAGAAACCGCTACTGTACGGCTTTTTCTATGTAGAAAATGATAAAAACGAGCCTCCGTTTAGTATGCCATTAGACCCAATTAGTACAGCAATTGGACTTGCCGGCAAGTTCTTTGATAAAACACAAAACGAGACAGATTTGTATGACCTTTTTATTAATCGAAAAGGGTATATGATTGATGAACTCCCCGAGGGATTTCATTCAACATTTTTGGGAAGAGTGTGAATTTAAAAGTTGTGAAAAAAAACACCTAACGAACAACCCACAAGTTCCAATGATTAAGGAGTCTGCAATGCGCATCTTGAAAACTATTATAGTTGTTTTTGTCGCTATGTTTGTCTTGGAGGGATGCGCGTCTAACACAATGGACGTTGTACCAATAGACGCTATCCCACGAGATATTCGACTTTTAATTGGAGACGAAGCAAACAATATTATTCGCGTAAATACTCTCATAGAAATCTCTGGTGGCGGTATCATTGAAACTACTGTTTTTACATGTTGGGATTTGTCGCAGTACTCAATTGACAAAATTTTCGATACTGCTATCATTCATGACTTTGTTACTGTTACTGGTGATAATATATTAATTTCTGAAGTTATACAGGTAGAACATTTCACAATAGATAAAAGCGAGAGGGTGCTTTCACAGCGACAGCTTAATAATATTTGGGAATTAACAGAGAACGTTGTAAACGATGGTGCTGATAAGGAATTTGAATGGGTTTTTCGCTTGGGTACTCATGTGTGGGCAATTATTGATGGCGATATGTATTGGAGTTTATATATCCCTGATATGAGAAACACTACACAATACCCAACAGAAACAACACATTTCAATGATGACTTGTTAATTCTAGCTTACTATCTTATTGATTTATCACCAATAAGAGTAGGTTACGAAAGAAGCCCCGAAATGCGAAGTGCATTTAATGAATCGTATTAAGCAAAAGTGTTAGAGCCTGTTTCTTGTGACAGCACTAATGTATTACCACTGTACGAGGAGGTTGTGAACGAATACTATCAAAGTCATTAGGATTTTGCTAATTACTCTATTCGTGATAGCTGGTTGTCGTACTGATGAAACAATATCATACATTGATACGTCAACGCCGCCTTCACCAAGAAACATAAGAATGTTAAATGGTGGAGGTAATAGCATCCACAATACCCTTTTGGAGATTACTGATTATAGCATTCTTGAAGTCACAGTATTTTCACGGGAGCGAAGAAGTGGTTATGTTTTTGATAACTCTCGACTGTATGATTTTGTCGAAAAACAAAACCCCGCCAATGGCTTCGTTTTTGCAGATGCAAACCATCGGATTGTGGATATGGGCTATCAAGAACTCACAACGCGACAGTTGGACACCATTTGGGCGTTAGCTCAAAACATCGTAATAAATGATGCCGACAAAGAAATCGAATTAATCTTTCAAGGTGGTAATTCAAGAGTATGGCTACTGATTGATGATGATGCATATTTCAGCATGTTTAGCCCTACCCTAGATATACACCCTGATGCTTGGCGAGAGCGTGTTATTAGCAGAGACGTTATGGAATTAACCCATTACTTGATAGAGTTATCCCCAATTGCACTGGGATTTCGATAGAGCATTAGCTGCTAGTTGATGTTATTGGGACGGCTATGTTGACAGTTGAAATACTGTCAACATAGCCGTCCTCTTTTGTCTAAGGACGGTTACTATGAGCATGAACATGACCCGAATGCTTAGGAGAAGCATGTTTAAGCAACTCATTTGCGGTTAAATTGCGGCTTGAAATGAAATAATGCCATTCGCTTGTAACTTTGCTGCTAGTAATTACTATGCGGTTAATCGCACCTATGCAAGCTAGATTATTGAAATCTCGACAGTAGCAGTGTAGCAAATATTAATTTAAGCGAATAGGGCGCGTTCCCACTACAGAAATGGCACGATTTTTACGGCAATTTTGTGCTAGGCAAGCAGGATTTCGCAGAGGGGCGCAAGCGAAATCCTGACGCAGAGGGGCGCAAGCGAAATCCTGACGCAGAGTGGTGCAAAATTAACTAAAAAGCTTGTCATTTTCGTAGTGGGAGAACACGCCCTATACACCTTTAAATGCAATACGCATTGTCTTGAAATAAAAATCCTTGAAGCCGTTATCATCTAACAATGGTTTGGGGTAATTGCCTTGGTACGCACTTAGAAGGTCGCATAAGCCTAGGTGTACCCATTCCCACAAAACGTCATTGTATGCACACATGCGTTGTGCTACTTCTTTTCTTAAATTATTGCATTCCTCTTTGCTTATGCCGCATTTTTGTAGTAAATCGTAAACTCGTTGCGTCATTTCGGGGGAACGGTAGCTGTCGAGAAAGACATCTAAAACTAATTCCCAAACGTCGATTCGTTGTACCACTGGCAGATTATTTTTCTCGCAGAAAGTGGCGAGTTTATCTTTGTCTACTGCTGAAATAAAAATTAGTTCGTCTTGTTTGATGCGAATGGTGGGCATACCATAGCTATTTATATTTGCTTCCAAAATATCCTCTGCGTGTATAGCATTTTGATAGGCATGTGAACATTTGAAAGGGTATTTTGAATACACTATGCAATTATCCAAAATTTCGTATTCGAGATTTTCCCAATAATTATTCATTGCGTTGCTCCTCTGTGCCACGAGAACCACGATGCTATTTTTTGAAAATGCGCGTCGTCATGCACTCGGAAGTGCAGACAGCGCAGGTAGCCGCTTTCTATGCTGGCTAGGTGAATTTGTAGGGCTATTACTTCTGCTTCGTGGCGGATTTCTGTGCGTTTTGTTATCCATTCTATTCCAGCTAGTGGGGTTGTTTCTATTGTGTGCGTCGCGGTTAGGTTGATTGCCGCGAATGTTTCTGCTTCGCGTGTGCCGCAGGCTTCAAGGTATTCGTGTATGCAAAAGTCGTCATCATGAAGACGCTTGAAGGTTAGCGCGATTGATGATTCTGTTTGCGTTTGACGCACGAAGAAATCTATTTCATACTCGTAGAATTGCCTTTGTTGTGCGATTTCATAATCCGAATAGATACGCCACGGGTGTTCTGGAATTACCAACCTAAGTTCCATATACTCGCTAGTGAAGGTATTCCCATTCCAACTCCCACGCGTTGGGGTGATTATTTCTTCCGCACACGCAGAAAGAATTGTCAATAGTGCCGTTATGATGATTATTGAAATGATTTTTTTCATATTTCTCCCCCAAACCCCCTCTCCAAAAAACTTTAATTTTTGCAGGCTTTGCTGTTTAGTTGCACCATTAGATTGCCTATTGCGGTGGCTTCTGTTGGGCCTGCTTGTACGATTTTATTGCAGTATTTTGCGGTTAGTTTGTTTAGGTAGTTTGATTGCGCGCCGCCACCTACTATGCATATTGTGTCGTATGTTTTCCCTGTTAGCTCTTCGATTTCTGCGGCGGTTTGGCTGTAGCTTTTTGCCAAGCTATGATAAATTACAGCGGCTAATTCGCCTATGGTTTGCGGGGCTGAATGCCCTTCTTCGCGGCAAAGGGTTTGGATTGTTTTGGTCATGTTTTGCGGCGAAAGTAAACGCGGGTCGTTTACGTCAATTGTTGGGATTGGTGTGGGGCTTGCGGATTCGACCGCCTCTGCCATTTCGTTTAGTTCGGCGTAGGTGTGTTTGTCGCCTAGTTCTTTTTTCACTTGTTGAATCAACCACAGTCCCATTATGTTTTTCAGATAGCGAAATTTATTATTGTAGCCGCCTTCGTTTGTGAAATTTTTTATGCGGCTTAGTGTGGTGCAATCGGGGGTGTCGCGCTGAATACCCATTAGCGACCATGTTCCAGAACTAATATACAATGCATCTTTATTAGGCACAGCAACCACGGCCGACGCAGTATCATGCGTGGCGGGAAGAATCACTTTGCAATTAAAGCCCACCGCATTTTGAATTTCGGGCAACAACTCGCCCAGCACCGTACTAGGCGGCACGATTTCGCAGAAAATCTCACGAGGGAAGCCGCATTTTGCTAAAATTTCGTCGTCCCAGTCTCGCGTATGCGCGGAGACTAACCCTGTTGTTGTAGCGTTTGTGTATTCCGTTTTGGCAACGCCACACAGCAAATAATGCAGATAATCGGGAATCATCAAGATTTTACCAACTTGCCAGAGTGGTTGCGTTCGCTGAAACGCCGCAAGCTGATAAATCGTATTAATGCTCATTTTCTGAATGCCCGTGCGGGCGTATAGTTCTGCGTCGGATATGTAGCGCGATATTTCTTCTTCCATGCCAATGGTACGGGAATCACGATAGGACACAGCTTCGCCAATCATGCGAAGTTTCCCACCACCCGCAAAACCGTTCACGGCTTCGAGACGCGCATGAGGCGTACTCAACATGTAATCGGCGTTGCCCTCCGCAGGAGTCGCAGGAGCGACAGGGACGTAATCTACGCCCCATGTGGAAATACCTACGCTTTTGGGGATTTTCCCAATAGCGGCGCATTTTTTCATACCTATGATAATCTCGTCAAAGAGGGCGTTTATGTTCCAGCATAGAACGTCCTCTTGTTTATTACTTGCACTATTGGAGCTGGCTTCGAGACGTACATGTAGCCCCGAATGCATGTCAACGGCGAAAAGCGGCTTTGCCGCTGCCGCATTAGGGAATCTGTGAATTTCTTCGTGTTTTAACTCGCCGTTTTCAATCCAGCCTAAAATATGCCGCCCGCTGGACGCACCTATGTCTATTGCTAACGCACTCATATTTTCAGCCTTTTTGGAACTTCTTTGCGTTCGCAGTATTCGTCCCAAACTACAGTCCATGGAAGGGTTTTGCTTTCTTCCATAATTTGCAATCGCTTGGTGTAGTTGAACATTTCCTCGGCTTTTTGAAGTAACCTGTACGGCTCTAGCAGCGCGATTAACAACGCTTTGCGCATGTTTCTTGCGCCTATTGCCCACGCGGTTACTCTGTCAATCGAACCATCAAAGTAATCCAACCCAATGTGAACACGGTCAAGCAAATTATGTCTGATTACCTCGCGGGCGATTGCAATAAGTTCGTCGTCTAGTAGAACAACATGGTCGCTATCCCAGCGCATGGGACGCGAAACATGCAATAAAATTTTCGGAACATACAGCGCGAGCGCGGAGATTTTGCTTGAAATGACTTCAGTTGGGTGAAAATGCCCAGAATCTAAGCATAGTGCAAGCCCATTTTTCACGGCGTAACCCATGTAAAACTCGTGGCTACCTACGGTGTAGCCCTCTACGCCAATGCCGAAAAGTTTGCTTTCCACTGAATCTAACAAACATGTAGGGTCGTAATGGTCGCGGAAGATTTCGTCAAGAGAATCCTCAAGGCGGCGGCGCGGAGAAAGCTGGTCGGCGGGGTAATCTTTGTAGCCGTCGGGCACCCATAGATTCATTGTGGAAAGCTGACCTAAACTAAGCCCAAAAAACGCAGCAATTGCGCGGCAACGCCTTGCGTGTTCAATCCAAAATTCTCGAACACCTTTGTCGGGGTGACTAAGGGTTAGGCCGTTTTCAACCTTTGGGTGTGCGAACATAGTTGGATTAAAGTCCAAACCAAGCTTGCGAGATTTTGCCCAATCAACCCAAGATTTAAAATGCTTTGGTTCAATAGCGTCGCGACTAACACCCGCAACATCACCATACATAGCATGTAGATTCACCTTTGCCGCACCTGGAATCGTTTTGAAAGCGGCATCAAGGCTTTTGCGAAGTTCGTCGGCATTGGCGGCGCGGCCAGGGTGATTTCCTGTGGCTTGAATCCCGCCAGTATCTCCAGTCGAAAGCCCTTCAAAACCGCGAACATCATCACCCTGCCAGCAGTGAACAGAAATAGGAATTGCGTCCAGCGCGAAAATTGCCGCATCAGTATCTATTCCGACTTCCGAATATGCTTGTTTTGCTTGCTTATAGATGCTCATTCCGCAACACCTTCCGTTTTCGATTTCTTTGCCGATTTTTTTGATGGCTCTAGGTTAAACGCAGTATTAATTTCGTCAACTTCGCTTTCGGAAATATGTTTTATTTCGCCAATGCTTGCCGCCAAAATAATCGAACGTGCCGTTGCTTCGGCAACCTCCAAACGGTCGAAGGCTTTTATCAAAGTATCGCCTGTTGCTAAAATTTGGCTATTCTCAATCATAAGCACTGGAATGCTTGGCGAAATTATCCCCGCAATTGTGCTTGGGTCGTTAAGAAGTCGTTCCCATGACACGCGTGGAACTTCCCGCAACATGATATAACTTTCTGGAATCGTTCGCGTATCAAAAACTGCGTCAGTAACTGCAAAAGCCATTGCGCAAGGAGGACTTGCGCCAGTAATCGCAGAAATATCTGGATGCGCGTCATAGATAGCCTTATGCAACCACACCCCACCAGAGGGAGTTTTTCCAGCCTCGGCGCGCCCGTGATGCACCATTATTAAATCGCTTTCTTCTAAATAAAAGCGGTCTTTGTCCTTTGGCGTAATCAGAAAAGTTTCCGCGCCCAGCCGCATAGAATACGTCCCCTGCGTAGAGCTGAAAAATTTCTGTCTATACGCTCGCCTAATCAAATTAATCATCTCGCGCCGCGCCGCGCATTCCGAAGGCGTAGGCGGCACAGGAATAAACGTGGGCATAGTAGCCGATGTCAACCGCCGAATTGCAGGCAAACTGCGAATCTTGCCCATTCGGTTGGCGTTTACTTCCGTTGCGGCGATTAACTCCAGCGTCTCAAACGCTCTAAACGCCGCGAAAATATCTGCCGCGCCTACCATTGCTCCGTGGTTTTCCATTAGAACAACATTATAGCCGTCGGTAAAAGTGTCTGCGATTTTTTCGCCAAGCGATGCAGAACCTGGTAGGGCATACGCTGCTAGTTCCACTTGACCTAGGTTGCGGTACACATTGTCTACCATTCGTAAATTTGGTATCGTTCTCGCACAGGAAAACGCAACCAATGCAGGCGGGTGCGCGTGTAATAACGCTTTTAAATCTGGCCGCCGCTTGTATATTCCTACGTGAATTGGCCATTCGATTGATGGTTTGTATAAATTACGCCCCACTGGTGTTCCGTCGGGTTTTATGCAACATATGTCGCGTGGCGTTAAACTTCCTTTGTCCACGGACGCGGGCGTTATCCATATATTACCTTCGCAATCCGCTATACTCAAATTCCCGCCGCTTGTTGTTGTCATTCCGTTCTCGTAAATCCGATTCATTATTTGCACTAACTGATATGCAGGATGCGTATATTGTATGTCCATAACTCGCCCCTCTTTTTTTTTATTGCGTTTCAATTGAGAGCATACGATTAACACAGGTTTGTGTCAATAGCTTAGAACATGTATAATAGTTTTTGTGGTTATGGAAAAAATATGGTATACTCACGAAAACAAAGGAGGTAGTTTTATGCGGTATGTATTTACGGGGAAAAACATGAGTGTAACGGAAGGCATAAAAGAGCGGGCAACCAGTAAGTTGGGGCGGTTGGAGAAGCTACTGCCAGACAACGCAGAAGTGTATGTAACATTTAGCGAACACAAGCATTTAACGAAAATGGAAGTCACCGTGCCAATGCACAAACGCACATTACGCGCAGAAGTTAGCGACGAAGACGTAGCCAACTGCATGGATCAAGCGGTGGATATTTTGGAAAGGCAAGTTGTAAAGTATAAATCGCGTCTGCGCGACCGTCGCCGCCGTGCAGTGGCAACCACTGATGAATTAACATTCATTAACGCGCCTGAAGCGGAAGTTGATTCATCAACAGAAATTATTATTACGCGTACAAAGAAATTCGCGCTTAAACCAATGGACGCGCAAGAGGCCGTTATGGAAATGGAGCTTCTTAACCATTCATTTTATGTGTTCCGCAATAGCTGGACAGATGAAATCAACGTGGTGTACAAGCGTAATGATGGCGAGTACGGCCTAATTGAACCACAATAATGCAGAACAATTCAGCTAACCTGCAAGCCGATTGTCAAGGCTATGTTCTCGCAACAAATAATCCTTCAAAGGTTGCGGAGTTAAACGCCATACTTGAATCACGACTTGGAGCGGAAAATTTCCGTCTAATCGCGCTATCAGACTTGGGACTAGCTCTATCCCCCGAAGAAACTGGGACAACCTTTGAGGAAAACGCAATTATAAAGGCAAACGAAACCGCCGCGCTTCTAAAAAAACATGGTCACGAAATGACTGTACTTGCAGACGATTCGGGGCTATGCATAGATGCAATGGACGGCGAGTTAGGGGTTAATTCCGCGCTCTATATGGGCGCGGGAACTCCCTATTCGGTGCGTATCGCGGAAATATTGAAAACCATGCAAGGCGTACCCGACGACCAACGCACAGCGCGTTTTGTGTGCGTAATCGCTTGCGTCGCGCCTGATGGTAAAATCACAACAACAACAGGCGTAGTCGAAGGCAGAATTGCCAACTCCCCCAGCGGCAAAGATGGCTTCGGTTACGACCCAATTTTCTACCTGCCAGAATACGACAAAACAATGTCCGAACTTTCTTCCGAGGAAAAAAACGCAATTAGCCACAGGGGACAGGCATTTAACAGAATGCTGGATATGCTATAACTATACGGAAGTGCGAAAACATTAACCTCCTCTGTCGCTCAAGTCTGCGTAAAAGCCCGCAGACTTAGCTCGTCGTCGGTAAATGTTTTCGGCATTCCGTATATGTAAAAGGAAGTATACGATTGAAAATTCTAGTAGTAAGCGACACCCATTTTGACACACAAGAACTGCAACGCCTTTTGGAAAAATACGCCAACGAGGTGCAGTTAGTGTGTCACTTGGGCAATGACGCTATGGATTTATTAAAATTTCAGCACCGTTATCCAAATTTGAGTATGGCGGCGGTTAAGGGTAACGGCGATTTTGGTATGAATATTCAAAACGAAATCGTGCTTGCGCTAAACCCAACAAGTAACAAAGACGTGGAAAAACGTATTTTGCTAACGCATGGGCATAATCTAGGCGTGATGAGAGA
>WQVV01000100.1 GCA_009785665.1 Defluviitaleaceae bacterium | reverse complement strand
TTGTACATATAGTTTGTCTTTTTCAATTATTGTTGTGGTGTCGCTGGTTGCGCCTTGGCTTCTGCCTGCTAGGCTTCTTACTTCGTCGGCTACTACTGCGAAGCCCTTACCATGTTCGCCAGCGCGGGCGGCTTCTACTGATGCGTTTAGGGCTAGTAGGTTTGTTTGGAATGCTATGTCAGAGATTACCTTTATTACGTTGGAAATGCCGTCGCTGGATGCTTTTAGGTTATCCATGGAAGAAAGCATGGTTTTTACGGCTTCGTCGCCTTGTTTTGCGGAGGTTGAGGAGTGGGCGGCGCGGTCGTTGGCATCACTTGCACCTGTCGCGCTTTCGCCTGCTTTTTCGCTTATTACGTCCATTGAAGAGGTTAGTTCTTCTATGGCGTTGGTTTGGCGAACTGTGCCGTTTGCTAGTTGCAGGGCATTTTGGGAAAGCTGTTCTGTTCCCATTAGAACTTGATTGGACGCAGCACGGATTCCCTCCATGACTTTGTTTAGAGATTTCATAATGGAGTTAATGGCTTCTTTGATTGGCGCGTAAGAGCCTTTGTAGTCTCGTTGGATTGTCATTGTTAAATCGCCCTCTGCCATATGCTTTAGAACGTCGGTGATTTCTTCGATATAGGCCATTGTTTTTTCTTCTGTGTCGTGAACGGCTTTTCTTGCGTTCTCGAAGATTCCGTTGTATTTTTTGCCTATTTGGGACATTTCAAAATCACCTTCGCTCATTTCCTGTAGAGAGGCTTCTATTGCCTCTAGGGGTTCGCGAACGGCGGTTGCTAGGTAATTTAGGGCTTTGGCAAGTTCTGCCCAGCTTCCTTGGAATTTTGATGGGTCTATTGTTGCTTCTAGGTTGCCATTGGAGATGTTTTTTGCTAATTCCATTGCGGAGTTGTGGAGTTCATTCATTTTTGTGGAGATGGCGCGTATTGATTGCGTTAGAATTGCTTTTTTACCAGGTAGGTCGTTTACTTTTATGTCGAAATCGCCTTGGGCTAGTTTGTTTACGCTTTCTATCATTGGCAGTATGTCAGACGATTGATTGTCTATTATGCCGTTTATTTGCTGTACTAGCAATTTGAAATCGTTTTCGTAACGGGATTGGTCTATGCGATAATCAATGTCGCCGTTGTTGCTGTACTCATGTGAAAGTTTGTTTACGTCGTTGATTAGATTTCTGTTTACTTCTACTACGGTGTAAACGTCGCTTATTAGAGTGCCTATTTCGCCTGTGCCTATTTCTGCGCGGTTGATGTTTACGTTCATTTTGCCGCTTTTTACGTCTTCCATTAGGCGTTGCAGGTCGTTGAGGGGTTTTATTTTGTACAGCACAATTAATAACCCTGTTGTAATAAGCCCTAGCGCACCAACTGTCATAATAGTAGAGCGTGCGTTAAACCCTGTAAAAACTTGAACCCCCAAATTAAACACACCCATTAAAATGGCCAAAACTATAAAAATTTTTACAATCGTTGATATTTGCATTTCTGTTGCCTCCCCTGTATCGTGATTACTTGTGCCATGGTTATATCTAAGTATCGTCCTTTTCTTGCAAAAAATCAAGTGACTTATGTGTGAATCCTTGGTATACTCTCACAATGCTAAGATTTTGTCAGTAGTGAAAGGATACGATACTATGTACGAAAAAGTTTCCACTGGGTTGAATTTTGCCAGTCGCGAAAAAGAAGTGCTAGACCTTTGGCGCGAAAATGACGTTTTTAAAAAGAGTATGCAACTTCGCGAGAACGCGCCTATTTTCACGTTTTACGACGGGCCGCCCACGGCAAATGGGCAACCGCATATTGCGCATATTATTACGCGAGTGGTTAAGGATTTAATTCCGCGATATAGAACTATGAAGGGTTTTCATGTATTGCGCAAAGCTGGCTGGGATACGCATGGTTTGCCAGTTGAGTTGGAAGTTGAAAAAATGCTGGGCATTAGCGGAAAACCAGAGATTGAAACTTATGGCGTAGAGCCGTTTATAAAAAAATGCAAAGAAAGCGTTTGGAAATACGAGGGCTTATGGCGCGAAATGAGCGAACGCGTAGGCTTTTGGGCAGATATGGATAATCCGTATGTGACATACCATAACGAATATATTGAATCGGTATGGTGGGCGTTGTCGCGTATTTTTGAGCAGGGATTAATTTATAAGAGTTATAGAGTTGTGCCATATTGTCCACGTTGCGGAACGCCGCTTTCTAGCCACGAAGTAGCGCAAGGATATAAGGACGTTACGGAGGATTCTGTTTTCGCAAGTTTTAAAGTGGCGGGCAAGGAGAATGAGTATCTTCTAGCGTGGACTACTACGCCGTGGACTTTGCCATCTAATGTAGGGCTTTGCGTTAATCCAAAAGAGGATTACGCGAAAGTTTCTCATGATGGGCGAGTTTATATTATGGCTAAGGCGTTGGTTGCTTCTTTGTTTGGTGAAAAGGGCGAAGATTCTGGCGCGGAGATTTTGGAAACTGTTAAGGGTAAGACACTCGAAGGTTTGAAGTACGAACCGTTATTTGACTTCGCGAAGAATTTGCCAATTGTGAAGGGCAATGAAAATTACTGCACGGTTGTGTGCGATGATTATGTAACCCTCACAGACGGCACGGGGATAGTTCATATCGCGCCTGCATTTGGTGAAGACGATGCGCGTATCTCGAAAGCATACGGCTTGCCGCTGTTGCAATTTGTGGACGCGCAAGGTTGTTTCACGAAGGAAGCTTATCTTTGGACTGGAACATTCGTAAAAAAGGCAGACCCACTAATCATAGAAGAACTGAAAAAACGCGGGCAGATGTTCAAAAAATTGTCATACGCGCATAATTACCCCTTCTGTTGGCGTTGCGACACGCCTTTGCTTTACTACGCCCGTGATGCGTGGTTTATCAGAACCAGCAGTTTGCGCGATAAGCTTTTGCAAAGCAATAGCGAGGTAAATTGGCTTCCCGCGAATATAAAAGAAGGGCGTTTCGGGAATTTCCTAGAAAACGTAATCGACTGGAGCATAAGCCGCGAACGCTATTGGGGAACACCCCTACCAATCTGGGTATGCGACGATGAAAAATGCGGGCATTTGCACTGCATCGGAAGCATAGAGGAACTGAAAAAACTAAGCCCCGATACTCCCGATGATATAGAACTTCACAAACCGTATATCGACGCGGTGAAAATCCCTTGCGCAAAATGCGGCGCAAACATGACACGCACCCCCGAAGTAATCGACTGCTGGTTTGATTCTGGCTCAATGCCGTTTGCGCAATGGCATTACCCATTTGAAAACAAAGAGCTTTTCGATAAACAATTCCCAGCAGATTTTATTTCCGAGGCAATAGACCAGACCCGTGGTTGGTTTTATTCGCTTATTTCTATTTCAACCATGTTGTTTGAGAAATCGCCATACAAAAACGTAATCGTGCTAGGGCATGGACTGGACGAAAAAGGACAGAAGATGAGTAAATCCAAGGGCAATGCAGTTCCCCCAATGGATGCTCTTGCGCAACATGGAGCGGATGCAATCCGCTGGTTTTTGATTTCGTCTTCCGCGCCGTGGTTGAACTTCCGCTATTCCGACGACACTGTTACGGAAGGCGCACGCCGTTTCATGGGGACACTTTGGAACACTTATGCATTCTACGTGCTGTACGCGGAAATCGACCAGTTTAACCCATTTGAATATGAATCAAAAGAGCCGTCTGTAATGGATAAATGGCTACTTTCGCGGCTAAACACGCTAATCAAAAAAGTTGACACCGCCCTAGACCGCTTTGAACTAACCGACCCAGCCCGCGAACTAGACCGCTTTGTAGACGATTTAAGCAATTGGTACTTGCGCCGCAGTCGCGAGCGTTACTGGGCAAAAGAAATGACAGACGACAAAATAAGCGCGTATAAAATCCTTCATCACGCGCTTGTGACAGTGGCAAAACTTGCCGCGCCATTTGTGCCGTTTATCACGGAGCAAATATATCAAAATCTTGTTGCGTGGCTGGATTCTACCGCGCCGCAAAGCATTCACCTAACTGATTTCCCCATTGCCGAAGAAAGTCTAATAGACACCGCGCTGGAAGCACAAATGTCAATAATAATGGACGTTGTGACGCAAGGGCGTTCTGCGCGGAATACCGCGAATACAAAAATCCGTCAGCCTCTACCGCAAATGTTGGTAAGCCTAACAAATGTGGAAAAATCGGTGCGTGATTCAATAACGCCATCACTTCTTGAAGTTGTGAAGGACGAACTAAACGTAAAATCAATCAGCTTCATAGATAACGCGGCGGAATACACATCATATCGCTTTAAGCCGCAATTGCGCACGTTAGGGCCACGTTATGGCAAACTTGTGCCAAAAATCACAGAAGCCCTAAACGCCGCGCCAAACGATGTAATGGACGCATTAAAAGCAGGCATGTTCAAAACAGAAATAGACGGCACAGCCATAGAATTAACAATGGAAGACGTGCTTGTAGAAACTACACAAAAAGAAGGCTTTTCCGCCGCGTCTGAAAAGGGCGTAACGGTGGTGCTGGACATCAAACTTACACCAGAGCTAATCGAAGAGGGCAATATGCGCGAGTTAATAAGCAAGTGGCAAAACATGCGCCGCGAGGCAGGTTTTGAAGTAACCGACCATATCAAAGCGGGTTACAGCGCGTCTGCACTAAACGCCGTAATTGAGCGCAACGCCGCCGCAATTTCCGCCGAAATTCTTGCAAAAGACTTATCGCAAACAGCCCCTCCCGAAGGAGCATACACAAAAGAATGGAATGTAAATGGCGAAAAAATAGAATTGTGGGTCGTGAGATAAAGTGAGGAGGATTCGTCTTCCCAAGATAAATCCTGCGGAAATTCCACAACGCGTAAAATCCAGCGTTAGCGAGTTTTCGCAGGAAATGAAGCGGTTACGCGGCACAAATGTATGGATTTTTATTATGTACGGACTGTTGTTCGACATGGTGAATAATCTATGGCGGCCGTTTTCCGTCAGATTCCTAGAACGCCTAGGCGGCGGGGAATTTGAAATTTCGTTGCTAACCGCGTTACCTGGCGCGGTAGCGGCTGTTGTTTTGCTACCTGGAGCAATCATTTTTAGAAAATTCACGGATAAAAAACGAGCAACAGCCGTGTTTATTCTAATCAGCCGCGCCGCGCTTTTGGCGGTTGCGTTTATACCCGCGTTACCCGCCGAACTTCGCCCAATGCTATTTGTAATTTTCGTAGCAATAATGAACTGCCCCGACGCGCTTTCGCAAACGTCATTGCAAAGCTTCTTGGGGACGGTTTTTCACGGGAATCTACGTGGGCAAGCAATCGCGTTGCGTACAAAATTTGGTCAAGCGGTAATACCATTCGTAACAATAGCGGCAGGTCTAGCCATTACGTTTATTCCCAACACCGACGAGCAACGCATGGTGCTATATCAAATCTTTTTCGTGATGGCATTTTTGTTGGGTGTGGTGGAAGTAATAATCTTCAACCGCTTGAAAGTCCCAGAGTTTGCCGCCACTCTGCCACCTCAAGCGCAACCCGAAGCAAAAAGCAGTGTCTTCAAAGATTTAGGTATAATCATAAAAGATAAACGCTTTCGTACATTTTGCGTACCTGCGATTATTTTTATGTTTACGTGGCAAGCAGGTTGGCCACTGGTAAACATTTACCAAGTAATAAATCTTGGGGCTTCCGAATTATGGTTTGCAATTTTCGCGCTGGTTTCGGGGCTTACGGCGTTTTTCTCGGGAACGTTTTGGCAGCGGCTTCTTCGCAAACGCGGGAATACTATTGCTTTTGTTGCCTCTGCATCTATACTTGCGGGAAATATGTTTATGTTCCCGTTTATCCCCAACGTACAATTGCTGGCTGTAGTTATGGTTTTTACTGGCTTTTCTGCCGTGGGTATCAACACCGCCTTGCTAAACGGTGTACTTGAAGCCACTCCAGACGAAAACAGGCTAATGTACTTGGCCTTTTACAACACAGCCCAGAACATCAGCCTATTTCTCTCGCCATTCTTCGTATACCAACTGCTTTCCCTAATCGGATTAACTAACGCAATGTTAGTAGTTGGCGGCCTGCGAGTTCTGGCAACAGCATTCGTATGGTTCAAAATGAGAGACGCTAAAAAAGCAACAGCAACGTAGTCACCTTGAAATATTTAAAATATTTACCATATAGCAAACGCGACACTTAGTTGTCGCGTTTGTTGTGTGATTCTAATTTTATTAAAGTTGAAAGGAACAAAATATATGCTTATTCCAGCAATCCCGATTCACGGGCTTGAAGGGCTTGGGTGAGTTTTTCGGGGAAGTCTGGGGCATCAAGGTCTAGGTTGAACATTTTGGCGTATAGTATGATTAGGTTGTTTATGACCATATCCACATGGTAGGTATCGTTGTATGCCTCGAAGATTGGCAATGCTTGCTTAAACCAATTCTCAGCAATTGCATACTCTCCAGTTTCGTCTGCAAGGACACCCAAATTTACATAGGTTAGGGCTACACCATGGTTATCGCCAAGTTTAAATTTTATATCTAACGTCTGCTTGTACCAGCGTTTAGCGGCATTATAATTTTGTTGCTTTTCTTCGATGCTCCCAAGTTGACCATAGGTATTAGCCGCATCAGATTCATCACCTATTTTCAATTTTATATCCAACGACTGCTTGTACAAGTCTTTGGCTGCATCAAAATTACCTTGCTTTTCCTCAATACCCCCAAGTTGATGATAGGTCTTAGCCATACCAGCTTCATTACCCAATTTCAACTTTATATCCAACGATTGATTGTACAAGTCTTTGGCTGCATCAAAATTACCTTGCTTTTCCTCAATACCCCCAAGTTGATGATAGGTCTTAGCCATACCAGCTTCATTACCCAATTTCAACTTTATATCCAACGATTGATTATATAACTTCTTTGCTGAATCAAAGTTCTTCTGCTCTCCTTCAATCATACCAAGGTGATGATAGGTTTTAGCCGCGCTAGATTCATTGCCTAATTTCAAGCTTATATCCAGCGATTGTTTATACCACTTCTCCGCGCTAACAGAATTTCTTCGCTTTTCTGCAATTCTCCCCAGTTCATGATAGATAACAGCCATACCAGATTCCTCATTCAAATTCGCCGCTATATCCAATGATTTTTCATACCACATTTCAGCGGTGTCAAAATCTTGTTGAAGAAGTGCAACATGTCCTAGTTGACTGTATACGATTGATTCTTCTTTCTCGTTGTTACTGTCTTTTGCAAATTTAACACGCAACTTATTTATTCGTATAGCTTCGGAAAAGTTGTATCTTTCTCTTGCATATCTGGCTAACGCTTCCATTACAATGGCCATATCTTCTTGCATGTCCAATTCCATTGCCAACCCCCACGCCCTGTGGAAGTTCGCACTAAACAATCCAAAAACATACCGCCGCGCGTGTAATGATTCAACGCGCATATATATATCTGCTACGCGACACATTACATTTACAAACGCCTGCTTTTCTTCGTGTGTTGCGGGGTGTAGTCGGCTTAAACAGCCGCGTAGGGCTGGGTGTAGTTGGTAGACATTATTCCCAAATGGACGGCATACTCCCGCATTTTCAAGCACTTTAAAGCAATCGTTTAGTAATGTTTCCGTGACTTGTTCCCCTAGCATTACGCCAATAAAGCCCACACCTGCATGGTGTTCATGCAGCCCTAAAACCCGCAATATTGGTGCAAAGGCGGGGTCAAGACCTTTTTCAAATATCGCCAATGCAGACTGTATGCGTTTGGTGTTTTCGTCGCCTTCAATGGTGTTAAATCCTTGTTCCAGTTGTTCTATCAGTTTTTGTATAGTGTTGCCCTGTTCCGTTAGCCGTAGCAATATTATGCGAATGGATAAGGGGTTGCCAGCAAGCATATCCAGCAATTTGCAGTAGTCTTCAAAATCCTTATCTTCTCTGTCCAATGTCCTACCTAAATCACGAAGTACGACGTTGCAGTATTGCCAAAGTTCATCTCCTTCAAGCCCTTTTAACTGCACTTTGTAGCAATCTACTGGTGGTAGCCAGCTTTCCTTTTTGCGGCTTGTGATAATAACCTTGGTTTCGCCACCTCGTAGTAGGGATAAAAACTGTTTAAGTTGTTGCCTTTCGCTTTCTTCTTTTATTTGCGCGGAAACTTCTGTACCCTCAATGCCAGAAGCCGATTCAAAGTTATCCCAAACAAGTACATACTTGTGCTTTTTCAAATGCTTCACCAATGCCGCCAACATTTCCTCTGCTGGTAATGACATAGCATTTACGCCAAGCACTTCCCCCGCAAGAATATTAATAACGCCCCCTGCACCATAAATTTTCTCAAAACTAAACCAAAACGCCTTTACGCCCAGCCCATGTGTTTTCTCCAGCCACTGCAAAAATCCTTTTGCTAGAGTGGTTTTGCCTTCGCCCGCCATTCCGTGAATTAGTATGCCTGCGGGTGGTCTGCGCATTGCCCGCTCCATTTCTTGTATATAGCTGTCGCGTCCTATAAAGTCGTAACTTCCTATATCTGCTTCTGGTGGTAACTTTGAGTCGGGAGTGTCTTCTGTCTCCAGTTTTGGTAAAAAGTCTTCCCCTTGTTTGTACAGTATTGGCACAATCCAATCTTGGAAGTCAGTTTTCCCCATAAACGCATCACGTTCCCGCTGGCTAAACATTTTCAGTCGCCCCTCAAACATTGCCTTGCTTATGTCTCCCGACATGAATAATTGCTCGTAAAACGCAGGAACAAACATCTTTGCCCCCGACACCAAAAGATTATGCCCCATAGCAACAACACTACGAACCCCCGCTTTAAGCAAGCTTACCGCAACCGAAGCAAAGGCGTTTTCGTCAAATGCTGCCGACCTACATGCATTGAGTACCATTGCAGGGATATTGTGCCGCGCCAACATAGTACCAAGGTTTGTTGCCGAAATATAATCGGCCTTGCCATCTTCTGTTTCAAATTCCAACATGCCTTCTTTATTAAAACCACCATGCCCGTCAAAATGGATTAAGTGGTATTGCTTTGCCGCTAACGCTTTCAAAAATTGGTCGTAGGTGGGTGGACGCAGTATTTCAATATGAACAGGCCAGCCGTCTTCATGCACAAAATTAATCAATGGTTGCGCTAATACTCGCAATCCTATTCTGTCGTCTGCGGGACGGGCGATTACGTAAAGCATATTAAACTCGCCATCTATTGGTTTAACAGGCGGCGTGTAATTCCTTATAATTGTTTGCCGTGTAATTTGGCAACGAAACGCCAGTTTTTCTTTGTTGCTGTCTTCCAACGCCTCCCACGGCCAAGATAGTACATGGGATTTTTTATCGTCACTTACTATGGTTATTCGCAGATTGTGTAAACCATTTCGTGTGGCATCTCTATACCAGTCCTGCGTCTGTCCACCGCTGTCAAATAGCGCGGTAAAACAATCCCGTCCCCATTTTGATAATGCTGACATTGCATTATCCGCTTGCGTTACAAAACCACCATACGGGGTTTTCATGTAATCTTCCAGATACCAGCGCAATTCTTCTTTTAATGTCGTAGTCCCCACTTTAAAATCGTTGGGTGATGGTATTTCTATTTCCTTGCTGTCGTGTTCTGTGATATTGTTTTCCACTTTTGATACTTGAAATAAATTTTTGCCGTCTTTTGTGCTTATGATTCGTAATTCCATATCCCATTCCTCCTGTTGTATACCACTTTTGACAAAAGTCACCAAGGACATTATGCATAATACAAAAAAACCTGTCAAGCGACAGGAAAATTTTTAGACAGCGTAATTACATTTCCTCCTTTTGGCAAATAAAAAACACCAGCTATGCTCTGATGTCTAAAATGAATTATTTATTTCATATAAAACTACGGACGTGTTTGTTATTTGGACTCTTCATCTCCAAGCAAAAGCACACCATCACATGCCAGCGATATGCCGTGTTTTTCGCTAAAGAATGGTTTTGGGGTTAAATTATCCGAGAAATATATTGAGTCATGCATATTATCGTGAAAGGGTCTGAAGTATTCGAGTACATTATTACCCAGCAGATTTTGCTTTAATGATGGTGATTCGGGTGTAAAAGCCCATACCCCTTTTACAAATCTACCACCAATTTTCAACCCAGGAATTTTATAGATATAGCCAGAAGTACCACCCGAATATCCGTACAATTTTACTTCGTGGCGGGGAATTTTGAACAGCTTGAAATGCTCATACCTGTCACGATTTAGCACAGTTATAAAAGCTCCCGTGTCATAAATAAAGTATATGGTGTCTTTATCAGAGCTTCCTTCACATACAATTTGCACATCAATGTAAATGTGGCCATCTTTTTCACGCACAAACTCGTGTTTTGTGATTTCGTCGAATGTAATGGTCATACGTGTTCACCTTCAAGAACGCCAAAAAAAGCATTCAATAATTCAGGAGCCGGCTCGGTATAATCTCTGTCTGTTCTGGGCGCATATTCCGCTGTCATGAATTCCTCGTAAAATCCATCAGATTGATCCTCAAAAATGCCATCTGCCACTACTGCCGGTTCGCCACCTAAGAACTTCATGTGCGGGGAAT
>WQVV01000099.1 GCA_009785665.1 Defluviitaleaceae bacterium | reverse complement strand
AAGCATGATGAACACAAAGAAAATGAAAAAACTTGCAGCGGCATTATCGTTGGCTGTAGGATTGTTAATTGTTGGGTGCGGTGCTGTAACCGCAAATGCACTAGATTCAGTAATGCCCGAAACACCTAGGAGTGCAGTGGTTCAATATGATAACTCCATGCATACGCCAGTTCGTGAGATTGTGGTTGGAATGCAGGATATGTCTGGGCCAAGATTCACATTTGACAGAAACATGGCATTTTGGGATTCGTTACCCATAAGGCCAGTTGGCGAAGAGAGCGAGAGCGTATGGAATGGAGATATGGACGAAATACACGACATGATGCTAAGTGGTGAACTCGAAGTAAGCTTCTTTGCATTTGAGAGAGTTTCAGACTACGACCCTACGCTTATGTATTTGCGTAGCATAATGAATCCTGCACTTGCCGACAGATTATGGGAAAGCCCATACTTTACAGCAATAGAAATGGGAGTATGGGGATTCAGTAGCTTCTTTACAAGCGACCAATTCGTAGAAATTCTTGAGCATTTTGGCGACAGCTTTGTAGAAGATTTTTTAAGCAGAGGCGTTAATGAAAACCTTCAACTCATAATGGGCAACAATTTTGATGATTTTATAGCAGATGCGGCGGAATTGGAGTATATAAGAACTGCATTGGTGAATGACCAAGCTTTGTTGATGAGCCAGACAGACGCTTTTGTACGCCAAAATCTAGCGGTTTTGCATGGCGATAATCTAGGGAATTTTGAAACAGAGGAAGATGCGGTAAGGTATTTTACACAACCAAATAGCATGGTTCACTTCCCCCTACCCGAAAGAATGCGTGTATTATCAGCAGAGGGACACACCGCACTCGCCGCCGAATGGGACGCAATACTAGCCTTCTCAGAAGACAGTTCATTAAGAACAGTAACACTAAATAACCAAGGTTTTGCGCTTCAAGCATTGTTTGAGCAAAGCGCGTTAGAGTTTGTAGCCAGCATACTGGGATAAACCAACACAAACAAAAGGGGCTGTTGCAAGCAAAAAAAAACGAGAGAGGCGCAAGCCAACTCTCGTTTTTTGCTGTAAAATGGAATTATGAAAATCAATGTACTGCAAAAAGGTTATAGCCTTGGCAGGAAAATATATCAACTAAAGGGAGAAAACCAGCAGATATGACATGCATCAAATGGGCATCTTCCTTGAAGCAAAAATGGAAGAGTGCAATATTGCGTGGGCAAGCGGAAACGGAAAAAGCAACGAGCAAAATAAGAAGCGAAACTTCAAAAAAACATAAGCGAAAACAGGATGCGTTGCTCCGCGCTGATGGGAAATTTCAAGGCAGAGCCTTCTTTGCGGCTGACAGGACTTGAACCTGCACAGGGTTTCCCCCACAAGAATCTGAATCTTGCGCGTATGCCAATTTCGCCACAACCGCAATTTTTTTAACGTGGGATATTTTAATATGGGAGTGGGCGAGGTGTCAAGTGCTGCGAATGCGACTGAAACCACTATATCACCCGCGATGATTGCCGAATCGCCATATAATATCGGCAAGGACTAGCAGATGGAGAGGGTATGCGGCGTAGAAGAGCCATTTCAAACTCGGCCCGCGATTGCCGTTGTAGAAGGCGAAAAGCACCACAGGAATTAACGTAGCAGGAATCATCAGCAAGTAAATAGCGGGGATATATGAAAGATAACCTCGTGCAATCCAATCAATAAGCCAGTTGTGTTGCCACACGCAAAGTACCGCCATAACCACAAGACGCAACTTATACCAGAACGCGGAAACATTAACCTCCTCTGTCGCCAAGAACGGCGTAGAAGCGTTCGCCGCTTTGGCTCGTCGTCGGTAAATGTTTTTGGCGTTCGGTATAGTTGTGACGTACATAATTAATATAAACGCCACGCCATACGCGCCGTAATCAGTGGTTAGGACTTGCGCAAGCAACATAAATCCAATACTAGGAAGCACTGCCACTATGGTGGCAATTTTTCGCATATCTGCGAGAGATATTCCTACGGAGGGCATTTCAAAATCATCTTCCACGACAGCTTTGCCTTCTACGTCTTCTTTGTCTCTTTTAACAAGCCTATCCATAATGTACTGATAAGTTACAATTGCCGCACCGCCCAGAAACAACGTGTAGAAGATATTAGTATTCGCGAAAAAATCAATGCCACTATTCGGAAAAAACAGCGTTGACGTACTACCACATTGCCGAAATCTCCACCATTGAAAATTAAACGCGAGGTCATAAGGAATTTCGGATAGAATCGCGAAAATCCCCAATCGCGCAAGATATTTCATAGGGCTTTTGGTATGCCGAAAACCTTCGGCAACAAGACAAACAAAAATAGGAAATGACACTCGTCCAATCACACGAAAGATGTTCATTCCCTGCGGTTCAAACCCAACAAACTCAGGAATTACCGCACCAACGTGGTCAATAAACATGGTTAGCAGGGCTATTATTTTTAAGGTGAATGCGTTCATACTAAAGCCCCTAAGTCGATTATAAAATTGCCACAAGAACAATCCATTTGTATTCAAGTTACATGCGCCGTCCTATGGAACGAAAGTATCTTTGTAACACTGCTGCAACTTCTGCGCGGGTGATTGTTCCAAATGGGTCGAATGTACCATCAGGTCTGCCTTGCATAATTCCTTGCGCTACAATGGTGTTTATTTCATTTTCTGCCATTATAACATAAAAGCCATTTCGCTCCGCGTTATATTCTCATAAGGTCTAAATAATCCGCCCCGCAACCAAAAAATCTGATTGCTTGATGACCACATAGCCGCATTGGCATACCAACTGTCAGTATCAACATCACTAAAGTAGTTTTGATAACCACTTACGTTGGGACTTCCTGCCATTCCGTCTAGGATAAACAGTATAGAAGCAGAAGGAGGATTTGTATAATCCAGCATATTAGTAGAAGCATATGAAATATATCGCGCTACAATCTCACCTGTGTTAGGGTCAATTGTATCTATCGTCCTTGATGAAAATTGAGTTCTATCAAGAACAGTAGCGGCATCAGATAGTGCGTCCATATAAGCATCAAACCCTTCAACCGCATATACTTCAAGAAGAAAAGAGTCTGATATTGCACTGACGTATGCATTAAGCCCTTCGGCTTCATATATCGCAACAAGCAATGGGCAGAGAACATAAAATGTATACCCATTCCAGCAGAATAAAATTCGTCGTATGACGAATTAATCGGCAACAGTAAACCATCTTGTATGGATATAGCCCTTAGGGTTATATTTGGGTCGCGGAAAGAAGGAACAAACATTTCGCCATGATTTTGCAATGATTGTATACTGTCTCCAATCTCCCCTCGTTGTGATGCATCTACATCTGACGTTGCAATCCACTCAAGTAGTTCATCAACATCAAAGAACCACGGGCTACGCCACGAAGGTGGTTGAAGCGCAGTAGTGCTATACGTCCATATGCTTGCAGCAAAAAGCAACACAAGCATTAAAACAAAAGCTTTTATTATCTTTTTCATAATCAACCGTCCTTCCGTAGCAACCATTACTTCATAAAATTTCCCAAGTCAAAGGCGCGGTAAAAACCGCGCCTAAAGTATAGCATATTGATGAACTTACATATAGATATACACCGCTGAATTAACACCGTCCCAGCGAGTGGTTGCGCATAAGATTTTCGCGACGTAACGAATAGGAACAAGAACGCGATTATCCAGAAGAACAGGAACGCCCATGCCGTCTGGTAACGGTACATCAACTGTTAGTTGATGCTCGCCCGTAGCGGTTGCGATTAGCACGGTTCGCGTGGCGGCAATCCATTCCACCTCTGCGCCAAGGGCTTCTGATACGGCGCGTAGGGGTATCATGGTGCGATTGTATGCAGGGTCTATGAAAGGTGCGACATCGTTTGTCTGGGGTGTGCCGTCAATGGCATAGACCATATTGCCTATTGCAAAGCGTATTGTGCGATACTCCAAGGCCTCAACTGGCACTTGTGGGCTATATTCAACAGGCAATTGCGGTCTGTAGGTTATCGGAACAATGTCCCATGTTAGGTTATCAAAAAGACTTTGGTCGTGAAAGGTTACAGACAACTCAAATCCATCTACGATAAAAATAGCAGATGCAATCGGGTCGGGTGAGTTTAAAGAATCCCGCAATGAGTATGAAATGTGACGTGAAACTAATTCGCCTGTATTATGGTCTTTCATTAGCATTTCTCGCTCCATAATAACATCTGTTTCACTCCTTGAGGGTCTTGCTTCGCGCATATAACCTAAAATTCCGTCTGCATCATATGCATCAATGCGTATGGGGTTTATCTCACTAACCCAAATAGTCAATTGCCTGTTTAAACTTGCATCATAATACAAGATAAGAATTGACATCATATCATCGCGTAAATGTGCGGGTGTCATTCTGATAATTCTAGGAAATAGGTCGGGGTTATTGACCGATGGTATAAAAACCTTGTCGCGACTTCTTAGAGACAGCAAACAATCGCGAAAGCGTCCTTCTTGGAATATTTCAGCATCTGTCGTTTCAATCCACTCAATTAGGCTTTCCATGTTATGAAATAGTGGGTCAGTGAATCGAGGTGTACTCGCGGTTACGTCAACGTTCCAGTTTTGTACAAAACTGAAAATCAAAAACATGAAAATGCATATTGTTAAACA
Organism: Defluviitaleaceae bacterium; assembly: GCA_009785665.1. Taxonomy (GTDB): domain Bacteria; phylum Bacillota; class Clostridia; order Lachnospirales; family WQUN01; genus WQVC01. The sequence continues at coordinate 5,965 of WQVV01000099.1, read as the reverse complement.
CTTTTTCATAATCGACCGTCCTTCCAAAGCAACCACTAAATCATAAAACTTCCTAAATCAAAGGCGCGGTAAAAAACCGCGCCTAAAGTATAGCATATAAATTGAGTTACATATAGATATACACTGCTGAATTTGTACCGTCCCAGCGAGTAGTCGCGCCTAAGATTTCCGCGACGTAACGAATGGGAACTAGAACGCGATTGTCCAGAAGCACAGGAACGCCCATGCCATCGGGGAGCGGAACGTCAACGGTTAGTTGATGCTCGCCTGTATTGGTAGCGATTAGCACGGTTCGCGTGGCGGCAATCCATTCCACCTCTGCGCCAAGGGCTTCTGATACGGCGCGTAGGGGTATCATGGTGCGATTGTATGCAGGGTCTATGAATGGCGCGACATCGTTTGTATGGGGTGTGCCGTCAATGGCGTAGACCATGTTACCTATTGTAAAGCGTATTGTGCGATACTCCAAGGCTTCAACTGGCAGTTGTGGGCTATATTCAGCAGGCAATTGCGGTCTGTAGGTTATCGGAACAATGTCCCATGTTAAGTTATCAAAAAGACTTTGGTCGTGAAAGGTCACAGACAACTCAAATCCATCTACAATAAAAATAGCAGATGCAATTGGGTTGGTTGGTGAATCTAATAAATCTCGCAATGAGTATGAAATACGGCGTGAAACTAATTCACCTGTATTTTGGTCTTTCATTTTCGTTTCTCGCTCCATTATAACGTCTGTTTCACTCCTTGAGGGTCTTACTTCGCGCATATAGCCTAAAATCCCGTCTGCGATGTAGGCATCAATGCGTATTGGATTTATCTCATTAACCAAAATAGTCAATTGCCTATTTAAATCCGCATCGTAGTATACAATAAGAAGCGACATCATACCATCATGTATCAATCCGCGACTTGAATGTGTGGGCAACACTTCAATACGTCTAAGAACTAAGTCTGGGTTACTGACAGATGGTAAAAAAAACTTACCGCGACTTCTAAAAGATAACAAGCAATTATGATAACGTCCACCTTGGAAAGTTTCTGCATCTGTTGTTTCAAGCCATTCGATTAGGTCTTCCATGTTATAAAATATTGGTGCACTGTATCTTGGCGTACTCGCGGCTATGTCAATGCTCCAGTTTTGTACAAAACTGAAAATCAAAAACATGAAAATGCATATTGTTAAACACTTTTTCATAATTAATTTTCCCTCCTTAGAGAAATGTTACCCTCCAAAAACTGCACAATCTCACCTATACAGTCAGAACAAAATATGTCATGAGCATATCTCGTCTCTATATTGGGTATGCGAGAATTATTCATGATACAAAAGCTTGGTCGTCCCCTTGGATTACATACAGAGCAAATATCCGCATGTAAGCAAATATCACGCACTACCCCGTCTTCCCCTTCGACACTAATTAACTCATGGTAATGGTCTTTCACGAGAAATATATGAGCCAACTCATGAATGTAAACAGATAAAGCATCGTTATCAGTGTATGAGATATAGGAAGCCGTGTCGCTTGGAAGAATGCGGGAAATTAACGTATTCATAAAGATATTACCCCGAGGATGCGTGTCTCTGCTCCAAACAAAGCTTCTATTGTAGAAAATGGGACTATCTTCTTCGGGATGTCTACTCCATACAGCATTCCCTGTCCATGTTGTAACTATATTTGCGGGATTTCCACGTCCTGGCGTTCCTGGTTGAGAGTATGCCGCACCCATAATTTCATGAGCAAAACGGAGTCCACTTGAACAAGATGGGTGGGTATTCCAAGGGTTAGAAAGCCTTGCACGGTACACGTAACAATGCTGAATCCTTTCGCAACCTATAACATAAATTTGATACCCATAGTCATCGGATTGATACCCGTAATCTTCGATATAAAGCGGAATCCAACAATCATCAACATGTGTATGGGGTACGTATCCAGGCGTGGACGGCGGCGTTGTACACACATGGGTAATGCTCACATTCCCATACCGCGCATTTCGTGAAATTCGGCATGTGTCCATTTGAGATTCAAACGGTCTAACAGAATAGGTTGAGATACTCAAGCCAACTAGCTGATAAAATATTTGGCTTGCAAACCTATCAAAACCTTGAAACCTTTCCGTGAAATTGGACATAGGGTGCATCATAATCGTATACCCGTAATCGTAGTAATGAACTACCCTTGTTGTATATTCACCCCGTTGCACAACGGTTAAAGTAAAAGACCAGCTTGGTAAGCCCACAGTCTCAACCGCATAACGCGAATCCTCTTGAAGTCTAAACACATTACTGCTTCCCCATAAAGGAAATACCCGTTCATAGGTATAGGGCGCGCCATCTACGCCTTCAATCAAGCGGAATATTGAAGGCGCATGACCTGAATTTACACCAATAGCTGTATTAAAAACGAATATTCCTGACGCTGGCGCATCATATCTATATTGCATAGCACCATGGGGATTGAATTGTGCCGCCGCTGTAGTATACGGCGTTCGTGGTGTGGCTGTCGTTTTTGGTGTGTTATCGTCAATTGGCGTAAAACCTCCAACTAAATCCACTGGAAGATTGCGAAATGTCGCAATAGAATCAGTGGGCGTGGTTAAACGGAATAGAATGGCGGTTGCTTCTGCCCTAGTAAGGGTATTTGTTGGGTCTAAATTGCTGGCATTTCTACCCTGCACAATACCTACTTGAAATAATCGTTCAACAGCATCTCGATAATGGGCATTAATATCATCTACATCGTCAAAGTCAAATGCCGCGCCTCTTGGCATAGTGTAATTTAAGGTATTCCACACGCTGGTATGCTGTGAAAACACGCGGTCTATTAGATAAAATGCGTATTCTCGGGTAATGTTAGCAGTACTTGGCTCAAAAGCGTCCGCAACATTACCTGCTGAAATACCAGGAGGAAACACAGTGGCAAAAAAGTTGTTGCCAGACCTTAAACCAAAGTAAAGATAATTGTATGCCCATCTATCTCCCGTTGTGTCCATTACAACCCCAGGAGATACATCAACATTCCCTATGCGTAAAGTAATAGCCAAGAATTGTGCGATTGATATAGGACTGTTGGGGGCAAAAGTGGTTGCATTAAGTCCTTCCACTGCCCCGCGCAAAAACATATCATTGATATAACCTCTTGCCCAGTGAGTATTGGGTACGTCGGTAAATTGAAAACTTACGTCATTTCCAAAGGGTACAATACGCGCAAAGCTAGTAAATATCGGGAGTTGTCGTAATGTCACTGGCAATTCTGATATATCTGTAAATGTAATGGCGTTGGGGTGGCTTGCACGCAAATGATTCGCGGATTGCTCGTTAGGCTCATAAATTACCAAATATACGATAAACCCACGGCGTTCTAAATCTTGCGCTTGCGCAATAATGCTGTAATCCCAAGAACTTGCAACAAATACAATTACATTTTGCCTGCTTCCACCAATAAGGGTAGATGCGGCAACAGGTAGCATTTGAGTGGTATCAACAATTCCACCATAAGATGTAACGTATCGCATTGCCGCCGCAAAACCATGTGCATTGGACAAAGATGTAACCCTACTATCCGTCACAGCAGAAAAATGTGTGCCGATTGGGGCTAAACCTGCCAAATTTGCAAAGATGGCAGGAATCTCTACCTCAATGTCAATATATCGCATATTTTCGGAAACGTCCAATACAAAAGAGATGTTTGTAGGCAAGGCTGAATCAAATGTATGTTGAAGAGGTTCAGTTGATAAAGCTGTAAACGGCTGTATATCAAATGCCGTTGCCAAACCAGCAGGAGTAATCGGGTAATCCGCATCATTGCCTTTTAGCATGATACTTACACGGTCAACTTGCCCAAGCCCATCACCTACACCCATGATTAATTGTACGTTGCGCCCAGCAGTACCAGTATTTGCTTTAAAAGTGAATTGTGCGTAAGTTTCACGATAGTCGATTACATCATGGAAAGTTCCTTCATTTGATGCCCAAAAGAAGAAGGGCGTACCGCGTGAATCTAAAGTACAGTCTTCCACTGAAATTGTTACACGATATATTCCGTCCAAGAAACGCAAAACCTCTACATCAACATTGTTGATAACAGGCGGAATCAAGTTAGGTAAATCGAAGGCAGGGGATTGCTCAAATTCCAGACCGTGTAAGGCGCGAGGGCGTGGCGTTGGTGTGGGAGTTGGCGTTGGTTGGGGTTCTGTTCCACTGCCGCCGCCGTTGTTGCCGTTGCCACCGCCATTTCCACCACCATTATTACCATTACCGCCATTGTTTCCGTTATTTCCTCCGTTACCATTGTTGCCATTATCATTGCCGTTGCCATTTGGCGGAGGGGGTACAAAAGGCGGCCAGCCATCATAAGGCGTACCAACATGCTCATAAACCCGCACGTTTGTTATGCTTGAGTCGGGTACAAATGTGCCAATAATACTCAAATGCAAAACTTGCTCTGGGTGTAGTACCTGTCCGTCGCCTGGGATATATGCGAGTATTGCGGAACTGCTAGTGGTTTGGATTACTTGTGCGTTTGGTACGGTGGTTAGGTTCATTCCGCCGCCGTCTACATCGAAATGCACTTCCCAATTCTGGATTATTCGCGGTCTGCCTGCTTCGGTTGTTGTATTCTGCACGATTATTGCGTGATGGAAGTTGTTCCCGTGCCACACAGAATATTCTTCAACGTCCACGCTTCTATCTGCGATTGGAACTAAACGGCGTTCCGCAGGGCGTACCCTAAAATCCGTTGGCATGAAAAATCTCTGCGTATCGCTGTACGTGTGAATTTGCACAGATTCCCCTGGTTGAACTGGTGCTTGATGCCCAAGATTGCGGATTGTAGTTTCACTGTCATCTTGATGCACAAACAAACCGTTGTTCTGCCACGATTCGCCCCATGCAGTGGGTTCGTTAAGCCCTAGCGGGCGATTCATGATGAATACCCAATGCGGCCATTCATCATCACTGGTGTTAGTGATTTCAAACATGGTGTTATGACCTTGCGAGCCTTGCCCTGTGCCGCCCCAGCTACTATGCACTGTGGTGGTTACAGTGAAGCCATCACCCATAAAAGTGTGTACATTATCCGCCGTTGCAACGGCTTGCGTTCCCGACGCGGCAATTGCTGTCATTGGCAACAGTGAAAACACCATCAATGCAGCCATAAAAACTGCGACGTGCTTTCTTAATGTGAGATTGGAATTTCTCATTCTATTCCTCCCTTTCGCCTTCCTTGAAAATTTGAATGCCTTACGATATTTTCAAATTTCCAAATGGAAACATGAAGCTATTTAGACGATTTTATGCCAAATCTTAGAAATTATCAATCTTTTTGTAGCAAAAATCAATGGTTATTGTCGCTCCTTGCAACAACTTTTTGCGCAATAAAAAGCATCAAAACCGCATTTAGCCAATAACATGCATTGGCAAGCTACGCATACGCCCAAAGCCAGATACAGTTTTCTAAGCAATAAAAAAAACAGCGGCGATTGAAAATCAACGCCGCTTTCTTTATTTTTTGTTCTTGTTATTTTGAATTTGTCAACTTGTGGATTTAATTTTGCACAATTATAGAGCATTAATAAACCCTGCGACAATTTTTGCCCAGATGTTACCAATTCAACTAGGAATTGTTCAAAATCACTTGCATTTCTACATTTTTATGTTGCTATTCACATACATGCTGTACAGGCGGCATTACTGCGCGGAATCCTCATATATGTGAATATTGTGGATTGAAAACTCTCAAATCATTAAGAAAAACAAGTGAACATGCACCACCGCGCGCGAAAATATCTGCGGCACAAGCCCAACTACAAAACAATATGATATTTCAATCCAAGGTAAAGGGTAAGCTTAAAGGTGTGGCAACCACTGCAACGTTTAGCACCAGAGCCAGAATTTCCGCAGGGACAGGGCTACTGTTTGTCGCTAGAGCTGGTTAATGTAATTGTTACAACGGTTGTTCCTCTT
>WQVV01000098.1 GCA_009785665.1 Defluviitaleaceae bacterium | reverse complement strand
CACCAACGCTCTATTTCCTATGATTTCAAGTATGCGCCAATTTCTTTCGCCAATTCGCATTGTGCTTCCGATATTCATAAAATTTCCAGAAGCGGTTGATTGCGGTACGTGTGATATATGTTTTCGCGGTTTTTTCAATGTAGCCAACATAATGGCAGGTGGCGGAATCATCATTGCATTCCGTGGAATTTGAAGTGGCGTTGACTGCGGTATTATTAGTTTTGGCAGATTTTCTATTTCTTCCACTTCTTGCATTTCGCACGGGGCTTCTGGTATCAGCTCGAACCCCGCTAAAACAGAAACACAATCAATAACGCCACAAGCAATGTTTGGCGGAATCATGTAGTCGTTAATCATTTCGCTTTTCAAATGCTTTACAACAAAAATAGCACCCATCTTGCAAGACTTTTCAAGTCTTTCATAGGCGTGAAGGTCGCATATTGCTACACGCAATAGATGCTTGGTCGTTTTTTCTTTCGCATCAACTAAATCATTTACACCTGCCAAAAAACGGCTTGGATTACTAAAAATTTCTGTACCAAAAATTTCTTTCAAACGATTCAATATCTGCGTTATGCTATCAAACAAAGTTTTATCGTCCATCTCCGCTCCTCAAAACTAAATATTATGTTTTGCCGCGATTATACCATTACAGCGAACGACTTTCAAAATCGTGATTACGCGTTGGGCAAAATAATTGCAGAAAACATGCATTAGCATTTGAAGGATTTCGGAAAGTATGGTAATCTTCTGGTGAGGTCTATTAGAAAATGACATAGTTGTAAATTCAAGGAGGTTTCAGCCTGTATGAATTTTTTAGAGAGCGTGAAAAAACGCGCAAAGGCGCAGATTAAAACTATAGTTCTGCCAGAATCGCTAGAGCCGCGAACACTTAGAGCCGCGCATCAAATTTTAGCCGAAGGCATAGCCAAGATTATTCTGCTTGGAAATGAAGAAGAAATTAAAAAAGCGGCGGAGTATAACAATGCGCAAATTTCTGCCGCCGCAATCATTGACCCCGCAAACTATGCGGAATTTGACTCGCTAGTAACAAAGTTGTACGAGCTTCGCAAAGAAAAAGGTATGACACCAGAAGATGCTCGCCAACTTCTTTCAAAAAACGCAGTAGCCTTAGGGGACATGCTAGTAAAAGAAGGCATAGCAGACGGCATGGTTGCAGGAGCAGTGCATTCCACAGCAGATGTTCTGCGCCCAAGCTTACAAATTTTAAAAACTGCACCTGGAGTTTCCATAGTGTCCTCCTTCTTTGTAATGGTGGTACCAAATTGCGAATATGGTAACAATGGTGTTTTCATCTTCGCAGACTGCGGTCTAAACCAAAATCCAAACGCAGAACAACTAGCCGCCATAGCAGTAAGCGCGGCAGATTCATACCGCGCATTACTAGGCGAAGAACCAATAGTAGCCCTACTATCCCATTCAACCAAAGGCAGTGCAAAACACGCCGACGTAGACAAAGTAACAAAGGCCGTCTCAATAATAAGAGAACTAGCCCCCAACCTAAAAGCCGATGGCGAATTCCAAACCGACGCGGCAATAGTACCCTCAATAGGCGCAAGCAAGGCCCCTGGCAACACCCTAGCAGGCCACGCAAACGTATTAGTATTCCCAAACCTAGACGCAGGCAACATAGGCTACAAGCTAGTAGAACGCCTAGCCAACGCCAAGGCATACGGCCCTCTAACCCAAGGAATATCCAAACCAGTAAACGACCTATCCAGAGGATGCAGCGCAGACGACATAGTAGGCGTAGTAGCTATAACAGCTGTACAGGCGCAGGGATAAAGATAAAACCGTGGGGGAGAACCTTTTCTGAAGAAAAGGTTCTCCCCCACCCCCCCTCTCCAAAAAACTTTTTAATTTGCGCCTTCAATTGAGTGGAAATCTAACGAAGCTATAAAGCCACAAAATAGCGGGGTCAAGGGGACTGCGTCCCCTTGCAGGGGCATTGGGGACAGCGTCCCCAAGGTCTTAAATCTTTTGACTTTAAATCTTTTGAACTTAAATCTTTTGACCTTAAAAGGAGGTTTATTATATGTATATTTTGGTTATTAATGCGGGTTCGTCTTCTTTGAAGTACCAGCTACTGGACATGAGTAGTGAGAGTGTGCTGGCTAAAGGGCTTTGTGAGCGGATTGGCATTGATGGTCGGCTGATTCATGAAACTGATAAGGGTAAGCATGTGGCCGATTTGCCTATGCCCGACCATGGGGCTACTATGGCAATTGTGCTGGACTCGTTGCTTGATGCCGAACATGGTGTTATTGCGTCTAAGGACGAAATTAAAGCCGTGGGGCATAGGGTTGTGCATGGTGGCGAGACGTTTACAGCTTCTGTGCTTATTACTGATGAGGTTGAAGCGGCTATTGAAGCTGTTAGCGACCTCGCGCCGCTTCATAATCCACCTAACCTTACGGGGATTCGAGCGTGTAAACAGCATATGCCTAGCGTTCCGCAGGTTGCGGTCTTTGATACGGCGTTTCACCAAACTATGCCCGCTAAAGCATATCTGTATGCAATTGACTATGTGTTGTATCAGAAGCATAAGATTCGCAAATATGGATTCCATGGAACTAGCCACAAATATGTATCTGAATGCGCGGCGGAGATTTTGAAACGCCCAGCGGCAGACTTGAAGTTGGTGACATGCCATCTTGGTAATGGGGTAAGCCTGTGCGCCGTTGACGGCGGTATTTCCGTGGACACATCTATGGGAATGACACCGCTGGAAGGGCTTGCAATGGGTACGCGCTGTGGCGATATTGACCCCGCGGTGGTTCAGTTTATCATGGAGAAGGAAGGGATTTCCGCACAAGAAGCGGGGTCTTTGCTAAATAAAAATTCTGGCGTGCTGGGAATCAGCGGCGTGTCAAGCGACTTCCGCGACTTAGCGGCGGCGGCAGATAAAGGAAACGAACGTGCAGTAGCCGCGCTGGAAGTATTTGCGTATCGCGTAGCAGGATATATCGGACGCTACGCGGCCTGCATGAACGGGCTTGATGCAATCATCTTCACAGCGGGAATAGGCGAAAACGATACCATGATTCGCGAAAAAATTTGCAGTTATCTAACATGGTTCGGCGTGGACGTTGACCCCGAACTTAATGGCAAACGCGGTCAAGCATTAGACGTTTCCAAGCCGAATGCAAAAGTGCGGGTTTTGGTAATCCCCACAAACGAGGAACTCGTTATCGCCCGTGATACAAAAACAATTTTAGGCAAATAGAGGAGAATTTAAAATGTTTGTAAATGCAAAAGAAATGCTACAAAAAGCCGCGAAGGAACATTATGCCGTGGCACAAATCAACATCAACAACCTAGAATGGACAAAAGCCGCACTAACCACCGCACAAGAACAAAAAAGCCCAATAATTTTGGGCGTAACAGGCGGCGCGGCAAAATATATGGGCGGGTTCGCAACAGTGGTTGCAATGGCAAAAACCATGGATAAGTGCCTCGGCATAACCGTACCCGTAGCAATTCACCTAGACCACGGCAGTTACGACGAATGTATTGCCTGTGTAGAAGCAGGCTTCACCAGCATAATGTTCGACGGAAGCCATTTCCCATTTGAAGAAAACGTAGCGAAAACCAAAGAAATGATAGCTCTAGCCCACAAAAACGGTCTAACCCTAGAAGCCGAAGTAGGCGCGATAGGCGGCGAAGAAGACGGCGTAGTAGGCAATGGCGACGTAGCCGACCCAGCCGAATGCAAAGCAATAGCCGACTTAGGCGTAGATTTCCTAGCCGCAGGAATAGGCAATATCCACGGCGTATACCCCGACAACTGGACGGGATTAAACTTCGACGTACTAACAAAAGTAGCCGAAGTAACAGGCGGCTTGCCCCTAGTTCTACACGGCGGAACAGGCATTCCTGCCGAAATGATTCAAAAAGCAATCTCCCTAGGCGTAGCAAAAATCAACGTAAACACCGAATGCCAACTAGCCTTCGCAGCCGCCACACGCAAGTACATCGAAGACGGCGGCGACAAAAAAGGCAAGGGCTTCGACCCACGCAAGCTACTAGCCCCAGGAGCAGAGGCAATAAAAAAAGTTGTAAAAGAAAAATTCGAGCTATTTGGTTCTGTTGGTAAGGCTTAGAGATTAAAGATAAAAAGAAAGACCTTTGGGGGAGAGGAACTTGCAGTTCCTCTCCCCCAAACCATATCTCCTCAAAAGTCCTGTACGGATAAATTAATTTTACCTTTAATAAATGGGGGCGTATTATGCAAAGAAAAAAAGTAGTATTGTTAGTTTCGGTCTTCACGATTATTACGATACTTGTTTTATCAACAGTCGTTTTTTTGTACGCTAACAGCAGAGAAACTATTGTGAACACAGATTGGAAATTAGAATCATTTTCTCCAATTGACGCAAATGGTTTCTTTTTTATTGGAAATAATGGAAGTCTCCAATCTTGGATGCATACAGACGCTTATGGTATGCCATTTACAATAATGGAGAATGTTTATCAGTTTGTTGATGGTCGGCGTTTTTTAGTTATCACAGAAGATGGTGTTTTATGGGAAGTAGATGACGGCAATTATGTTTTTGAGCGTTTCAAAATAATAGATGATGTAATCAAAGTCTCTGCGCCACGACGATGGATTCGTACTTCAGGTGCTATTACATCTGATGGAAGCCTCTGGGTTTGGGGTATAAGATATTCTTTATTTTATGCTGATTCTGATGAAATTGAGCGCGCATTTACGATAAACCCTAAATTATTTGACTATGATTATCTAGGCGTAATACTTTTTTTGGAGGATGTCCGTTACGTTTCGATGCAGAATGAACTAGCCATCAAAAATGATGATAGTCTTTGGACTTGGAGTTTTAATATGTACGGGCAGATAGGCGACGGAACAACCAGTTATCGAATTATTCCAGTAAAAGTAATGGATGATGTTCAAGCAGCGGTAGGTCGGTCGCACAAACTGGCTATAAAAAATGATGGAAGCCTATGGGCGTGGGGACGTAATCACAGGGGACAGCTAGGCGATGGCACTACAATTGACAGGCACGAGCCAGTTAAAGTTATGGATAACGTGCGCCAAGTCGTTGTTGGACGCTGGCATACTATGGCTGTTACGGAGGATAACACACTTTGGGCTTGGGGTGCTAATTTCGGGTCTTTAGGCGATGGCACAGAGGAAGACAGACATTCGCCAGTAAAAATAATGGACAATGTGCTTTACGTTGTTTCAACAGATGATAGCGATGATTTCCCCGCATCAATGGCGATAAGAACTGATGGTAGCTTATGGGCGTGGGGCCGGAATGGCGCGGGGGAAGTAGGTGACGGAACAAGGGTAGACAGGTTACGTCCTGTAAGAATTATGGATAATGTAGTTTATGCCTCGGTAGGTAGTTTTGCAAATGCCGCAGTACAGTCTGATGGTTCGTTGTGGGTGTGGGGTGGAATGTACTGTATGCATTTAAATATTGTCACTGGAAGCATAGATAGGGTTGTGCGACCAGAACGAGTTGCAGAAAATGTGAGGCTTTCTACCTTCACTGAAATAAGCGTACAAGAAGACTGAAACATGTCGATTTGGAATGGGTTGAGTACGAGTCAATTCTGCGAACGCGTCCACGCAGAATTGACAACAGACGAAGCCCAATTTCAAACGAAATCGCTATACCATTTTGCCTGTGCGCGGTACATTTCTGCGTAGTGGCCGTCTTTGGATATTAGTTCTTTGTGCGAGCCGTCTTCTATTATTTGGCCGTCTTGGAATACTAGAATGCGGTCTACTACGGCGGTTATGCCTAGGCGGTGGGAGATTAGAATTGTGGTTTTGTCGTCGGTTAGGTCGGCGAAGTTGCGGTATAGTTGGGCTTCGGCTACTGGGTCTAGGGCAGAGGTTGGTTCGTCTAGTATCATAATTTTTGCGTCTTGTTTGTAGGCTGCGCGGGCTAGAGAAATTTTCTGCCATTGCCCGCCAGATAGGTTGTTTGTTTTGTCGGAGAACGCGCCTACTTGTTCGTTTAGGCCGTTTGGTTGTTCGTCTATTACGTCGTTTACGTTGATTTTTTTCAGTAGCTCCATTATTTCGGAATCATCGGCGTTGCGTTGCTTGTCGGAAACGGTGATGTTTTCGCGCAGTGGGGCTTCGTAGTGGGCGAAATCTTGGAACACCACGGAAACAGCCTGTCGTGTTGCTGATGGATGGGCGGATATATCCGCACCGCCAACACGGATTTCCCCTATTTTAGGCTCGAACATTCCGCATAGCAGGTTTATAAAAGTTGATTTACCACTGCCGTTTTCGCCTACTACGGCTATTTTTTCGCCGTTTTTTATTTCCACAGAAATATTTTTTAGCACGTTGTTTTCGGTGTTGGGGTATGCGAAGCTTACATTATTGAAACTTATGTCGCCCGATTCTATTGGAGTGGGGGCTTTTTCGGTGTGTTCGCGGTCTAGGTTTTCTAGGTAAAAAAATTCTTGCATGTATGGGATATTTTGCGCAATCACCATTATGCCCACTAGGGTTTCCCCTGTTACAGTTTGCAATTGCCCAGACAGCGCGAAAACTAAAGTAAACGCCCCAAGCCCCACAACGGGGTTTTCGTAAATCTGCCATGCGGTTATTAACAAAATTCCCAGATATACCGCACTGCGTAAAAAATCGGCGGCGGTGTTAAATTTCAAATGCTTTTTGATTATGACATTCTGCTTTCCTAAATGCTCGTCGGCAATGGCGCGCCAACGGGCTTTCATATAGTTAAACAGCGCGAAGTGTCGCAATTCCTGTTGGCCATCATTTAGCGTAAACGTCCCCATAAGGGATTGACCGTAGAACAATGACAAATGCCCTTCCTCCATCCACTTTGTTCTATTGCGGAAAGTTTCGTCCTGTTGCAAATACGCCAGCACCGCCGCAGGAATGCTAGTGACATACAAGACAATCACAATAATCGGGCTGATGCCCCACAGCGCAAGCGAAGCCGCAATAAACGCAACAAAACGCTGCAACAAAGTGATAATGCTACCAATAGAACGCGCCATTTCGCGTCCTGCGTGTTGCTCTGTGAAATCAATGCGCTTTTGGAAATCGTCAAAATTTTCGATGTATTTGTATCTAACTTCGCATTTATGCCGCATTAAAGTATTTTGGATATATCGCGGAATTGTTACCATTTCGTCGTATCGCTCTACATACTGTTGCAGGTTTGTGATAATCACCTGCGCGATATACAATCCCGCAAGCCCTGCAAAAATGCTAATCGCAACCGACGCACTACCTCCCGTTACCGCAAGCAATTGCAATTCGTCAGTAAGCAGACGCAGGCGATTCGCCAGCAACACAGGCAACAACGCCGCTGGAAATCCCAGCAAACTAATAACAAGCGAAAACGCGCCTTTAATTTGTATGCTTATTTTCAAAGCCTTGCAAAGGGTTTGGAATTTATTCATTGGTTGCCACCTCCTGCTGATACCAGCTTGCTTGCTCGTTGAAGAAATTTGCGTAAATGCCGCCGCTTTCCATTAGTTGGTTGTGTGTGCCTGTTTCTACTAGGCGACCTTTGTCCAGCACTATTATTTTATCTGCAAGCCGCGCAAAACCTACGCGGTGACTTATTAGAATTGCCGTTCGTCCTTGCAATTTCTCGCGTATTGCCTCGAATTGCTTCATTTCGGCAATGGGGTCTAGGGCAGCGGCTGGTTCGTCGAATATTAGAATTTCCTTGTCGCTCATATGGGCGCGTGACACTGCGACGCGTTGCTTTTCGCCGCCCGAAAGAAGCGCGCCATCTTTTTTTATATGGCGCATTAGCCATTGCTCCAACCCTGCGGCGAAGCGTGACGGTAACTTATCTGCGCCGCCTTTTTCCATTGCTAATTGGATTCTGTTATCATTTGCGAGGTTTTTTAAATCTCCGAACCCTACGTTTTCCCGCAATGTCGCGTGAAAAATATAAAAATCTTGGAAGAACATTCCTACACGCTTTATAATCGCACCTCTGGTTTTTGGTTCGTAGGGCTTGCCGTAGAATCGCAAATCGCCTTTTGTTGGCGCGAATAATCCGATTAGCAATTTCACCAAAGTAGTTTTGCCGCTACCATTCACGCCAACTAGGGCAATTGTTTCGCCCTTTTTTATTGAAAACGTCAAATCCTGCAAAACTTCCCGCTGGTCGTCGTATGAGAAACTGAGGTTTGATGCGGTGAAGGCGTTTTCGGTGTCTGCTGGTTCAAAGCCTTCTTGCCAGTCTTCCGAGGTTCGTGGAGTGTTTTTCAAAAAGCGGCGTTGAATGGAAAGGAAATACACCCCTCTATCCGCTTCTTGGAAACTTCGGCTTAAAACTTGCGCAACGTCACTAATATTTTGGCTCATTACATACAGCATCAAAAAAACATCAACAGAAAGCCAGCCCCCCGCCACTTGAAAAACACTATATCCAAGCAGTCCAACCATAAAGATATAAAACCCAATACCGCTGATAAACGCCACAATTTGCCTGTAAAACACGCGTTTGCCATCGTATTTTTCTACGCGCTTGAATGCTTGGGCAAATTTTGTCATGGTTTCTTTCTGCAAGCCATACACACGCATTTCTTTTGCAACACCCGCATTCATTGCGGAGGTCTGATAATACTGGGCTAGGCGAGTTGCTTCGTTTTGTTCAAGATTGTTCCAGCGGAGTTTGTCGGCGGCAATGATATTCAGAAAAATCAACGCAACTAAATACACCGCCGTAGCAATAAAAATCGCAACAGACACAGATGCCGCAACCGCAAGCAACGCAATAGCACCCACAAGCTTTGACAGAAACAACGTCCCCGAACTAACCAAATCCGTAAGCGCGCCCACGCGATATGTTGACGCATAAAAATCTTCGTAATATTTTTTGTCCATTAGGGTTTTTATTTCGATTCGTCTTACTGTGTCCATCATGTGTTCTTGCATTCCGTAGTGGAAGGCGTTAAACATAATGCTGTACAAAAAATGCTGCGTAATCCGTTTAGAAATTCCCACAACGGTAAGTATAATCCCCAGCGCGATAATCGAGGGCATTATGTCCGAAAAACTGCCCTCCCCCGTAGCCAAAAAATCCGAAAGCACCGCCACAGCATATCTGTTAAAATGCAACGCAACCGCTGGAAGAATCGCAAGAGTTGTACTCAAAATCCCCCAAAATAAAAAAATCCCTGCGTTGATTTTAATTGCCATTTTCACAGCCCAACCGATTGTTAGAATATTTTCACGCATTCGCGCCGCTAGTGATTGCTTAGTTTTTTCCATTATGTGCCGCCTTTCATTGTGAGTATAAGTCCTTGATTTTGTTTACCGTTTCCTTTTTGCGCTGACGGCTTACGGGAATTTTTTCGCCTGTTGATAGGATTAAGTCGTTGCGTTCCAGCTTCTCAAAGAAAAGCAAGTTTACGATAAACCCCGTGTGACAACGCACAAAATACGGCTCGAATAACAATTGCTGATGCTCCTTCAAATGCTTGTGGCATAAAATTGAATCCGTTTCCGTATGAATGCGCGTGTTGTGTCCTTCCGTTTCGATATAACGAATCGTTTTGGTGTAAATTTTGTAAACGCCTGTGTTGTTTGATTCCAAGAAAAAACGGTTTTGCCCGCGACGGGTTCGGGCTTGCTCCACTTCTTTTAGAAAGCGCGAGTATTTTAGCGGCTTTATAAAATAGTTGCTGGCGCGAACTTCATACGCTTCAAACACATGCGAAAACACTGATGTCAGAAATACAATGCCCACATGCGTATCCACTTCGCGAATCCTGCGGGCTATCTCAATTCCCTTCATTCCCGTGAATGGAATTTCCAAAAAAATTAAATCCATCTCAAATGGATAATGCAACAAAAGTTTCTCGCCGTTGTCATACGCGAGAATTTGCACGGTTAGCCCCGTTTCGTCTCTGTATCGCCGTATAAAATCCCCCAGCATTATGCGAACGGCTGTGTCGCCATCGCATATCCCGATTAGTAACATTGCCATCCTCCTCGCGTGATTATTATACTAAGCAACACGAAGATTCCAAGGGGTTTTCCATAACAGGTATGTAAAAATTCATAAGTGGGAACACGCCCTATTTGCTTGTTTGTTAATTTTTACCTTGAACTAGAATGCCGTTGTTTACCCTTGATTCCCCCTTGACGAAGCCTTAGAATTAGTGTATCATCACGGAATGTTAATGAAGTCTGTCAGCGATTGTTTTTTTGTCGCCGGAGGGAGGGAAGTCTGATGTCAGAGGTTGTTATAAAAGATAACGAAACCCTCGACAACGCGCTTCGGCGTTTTAAACGTAATTGCGCAAAAGCGGGAATCATGGGCGAAATTCGTAAGAGAGAACACTACGACAAGCCCAGCGTTAAGCGCAAAAAGAAGTCTGAAGCCGCTCGCAAACGTAAATTCTAATGTTGCAAACGATAAGGGCCACGGTTATTCCGTGGTCTTTTTTATAGTGAAGTGCAATGCTAAGACCTTGGGGACGCTGTCCCCAATACCCCTGCAAGGGGACACAGTCCCCTTGACCCCTTCTTTTGCGACTGTAAAGCTTCGTTAAATTTCCACTCAATTAAAGGCGCAAATGAAAAAGTTTTTTGGAAAGGGGGTTTGGGGGAAAACCTTTTCTTCTCACATTTCTTT
>WQVV01000097.1 GCA_009785665.1 Defluviitaleaceae bacterium | reverse complement strand
AACACCGCGATTCTACAAGGTATATCAATGTTCCCAGAACCAGTGATTGTGTTAAGCGACAGACCATTCCTAGAGGGGCAGGGACTTAGATTGCAGAACGAGGTTGATTTCTTTGGGAACTAAGGTCAAGTTTGTGGTTGTGATTCTAATGGTGCTTTCGCTTGCGGGGTTGGTTATTGCATATTTTTTTTCCGCGCAGCAGGAGAATTTGCTTTTGGCTGTACCTCAAATAAGTGGCACGGCTTTCCCGATTCAAACCGCACAGGATTCTAGTATTCCGCTTACTTTTGAGAATCTTCACTTTGAATCTGTGTTCGCTATAAACAGTTCGCAAAACGTGGTTTTGATTGGCACTAATCATAATTTTCCATTTGTGATGAATTTTAATATTTCGCATGGTCGTTTTTTTAGAGAAGACGCGGTAAGATATAACCATCGTGTTGCCGTATTAAACGAACGCGCCGCATTTGAATTATTCGGAACAACCGAAGCAACAGGAAACGAAATGACAATACGCGGCGCACCTTACATCGTAATAGGCGTAATAAATGACGGCATTAACGATAGAGTGAATGTATATGTACCCGCAACCCTTCTGGGTAACACAACGGAAACAATAGCCGCAAATTTAAATCTGTCCCCCGCCATAAACGACATTACAATTTTAAACGAATGGCGGCATATGGGCATAACTCGCAGCCAGTATGATTTTGTGAATTTCTATACTTTGCGCGTGGTGATTAGGGATAGGGTAGTGCTGGCGTTTGCAGTTTTTGCCGCGACTTTTTTGCTGGTGGGGCTGGTGAAAATTTTCAATGCCATAGGAGGTCAAATTTCTGCGTTGCGTCACCTCGCACGCGAAGTGTATTTCGGGGAGTTGTTCAAAAAATCGCCTGTTTGGAAGTTGATTGGGTTGGGTCTAGCTTTTCTTGGTGTGCTAGGGGCGTTTATTCTGTTGGTTATGGATTCTCTTATGCGAATCCTTCTAGCCACTGATGCACGCGGAATGCTTGCAAATGTGCAGTCAGCGTCATTCGCGACGCAGATTTCGGAGATTGCTTTGTGGTATAACATGTCTAATCTATTTTCGTTGAGTTTTTTGGTTTTTTATTTGTTGCTAATTCTTATACCAAAACGCGAAAACTTTATTTGTGCGAGAGGGGATTCTAAATGAAAAAATTTATGATGTTCTTGCTGTTGTTGGTTTTGTCAACTGTAACGGTTTACGCGCAGTACGAATATGACGAACAAGACGAATATGTAACATTCACATATCAGCAAGCCTTACAAATGGCGCAACGTGACATGCTTACCATAATAGATGCAAACGCGCAAATTCGCGGAATACAAGACCAGCTAGAAGATTTAAGTGAAGAAATTAGATTACTCGAACGCGGTGCGCATTCACGCGAGGCGTTGGACAACTTAAACATGGAGCGGTGGGAATTGGAGAGGCGGTTAAACCAAGCAAATCAAGCACAAGCCCAAATGCAACAAAGCGCGAATACGGCAGTAAACGAGTTTATCGCGGGTTTGGCATTTAACGGCTACGGGCCAAATCCCGCGCTAGGTTACGCCTTTCAAGCGGCAATACAGGGGATTATGACAACAAACGACCTAAACAATTCCATTGCAATGATGGAAAGACAATACGATTCAATTCTAAACGAAATGAGCCGACTACGCGACAGAGAACGAGCAAACGAAATGATTGAAGACACCCAACAAAATATGATTGAGCTTGAACGTCAAATAAACGTAATCTCCCTACAACAGCAACAAGCGCGACTAGCAAGAGAATCAGCATTAATAAGCGCGATAAACACAGTAAACGAACTTGATTTTTCAATATATGTAGCAACCGCAGGTTTAGCATTAACCCAAGAGGATTTAAACCGCGCAAATGTACGGTATCAATTCGGATTAATCAGCACAAACAACCTTCGCGCCGCCGAAAACGCGCTTACGCAAGCAGAAATGGACATGGAAACTCTACTTAGAAACAGAAGCATTGCAATGCAAAATTTGAATCAAATGCTAGGGCAACCGCTATCCCAGCTAACAAAAATCGAATCAAACAGACCAATCTACGAGCCACCAGATGATTTAAACATTACAAGAAAAATAACGCAGTCCCCATCAATTCGCCAAGAGCAAATAAACGTAGACCGCGCAAGAGAAGCAAGAGCCAACAACACCGAAGACGACGAAGACATAAGAACAGCACTACGCGAAGCCTACGAACGCGCAGTAATGGGACACAACCAAGCCATAACAGCAATGGAAGCATCAATACTACGTTCTCTAAACGAACTAGAAAACCTATCAGTGCAAAGGGATTCCCTCTTAATTGAACTAGAAAACGCCGAACAAACCCTAGAAAACACATTGGTAAATCTAAGCCTATCCCGCGCAACACAGTACGATGTAGAGCAAGCTTTACAAAGCATTCGCAGAATCCAACAAAGAATAGAAGCAAATCTCAACGCAAAACGAACGCAATCATTTTTGCTAGAAAACCCCTCACTATTACCATAGTGAGGGGTTTCATAAAACACTTACCTGCGTGAGTTTTCTATAACTAATGTGATTGCATGAATCATGTTATTGTCAAAATTATTGGTTGCTAGGTTAATTGTGTCATTTCCACTTGTGAAATGGATTACCGCTTCGTTGTAAAAATAAATGTAGTACACGAAAGAATCCCGATGGGTTGCTTTTGCAAAAATCAAATCCCCGTCGTCGTTGAAATACATATACAGCCTTATGCCGCTTCCTATTGGTTGGAATAACTCAACATCTATTACGCGACGCACTAAATTTTCGTTGTGGAAATAATTTCTGAAAACACCTCTGTCGTTGTGGGCGAAGCCCCGCGGTAACTCATGAATTTGCACTATGCTTTCCCATTCTGTTTGGGTAAAGCTGTCGGAATTTTCATGTGTCCAAGTTATTCTTTCGTTGGATTTTTGTAGGATTGCGTTAATAGCTTCGTCGCTTAAAGGGTCTATGTTGCTTTGCAGGGTGAGCGTTACTTCGCCTGTTGTAAAATCTGTGTGGATTGTTCTGGTCATTCCGTGGAAATGCCCGCGCCCCGACATTCCGAAGTATTCCATTTCATATTCCGCAACGCGAACAAAATCTCCGTTTACATATTCGTAGTAAAAAGTAAAACTGTGCGCGCCTGCGCGACTATGCCGTCCCGTTATAATTCGGCGGTTTTCTGGGTCTATACTGTGCAGAGTATATCGCGTGATTTCCTGTAATCGTTCGTTGGGTACAAATTGAGAAGTTTCGGTGTCCCATTGCCAAAAATAATACGATTCCCACGGAAAACCAAGACCCCAGCTACTACTTTCAAGCAATCGCATATCCAAAAAGCCGTCAAAATTGTAGTCATCAAACTGCACAATAACATCCAATGAATGCGGGGGCAAATCTACACTCACGGCAATTTCCTGTATTAAATCACCAAACTCGTCCACGATTGTAATGTATATATAGTTCTCCTCGACTGGAAATGGAAACAAATTTGAGTAAGTTTCTGTACGGTGGTAAAAGGTGAATGCTGGTAGACTTTCATGTATGCTAGTGGTTACGGTGCGAATTTCAGAAGTTTGCGGAATTTCTAAAAACGAGAAAATCGCATCGCAAATGATTTCGCAAGCTGTATCATTAGTTAAAAGGAAAAGAGGTGGAAGTGGTCGCCCTTTTCTGAATATGTTACCAATTTCTTCTGGGGTTACGACTTCGCCATCTAAAAAATATTGCGTGTTTCTCGCAATGACGGCTTGTAATTCGTCAAAGTCAGCGTTCTGGTCTAAATCGTCAAGCATTCCGCGAATGCTGCGCAATAAGTTCGTATCTACATACCTGTCAGCATGAGCGTCCACAATCAAATCATTGCCATCAATAACCATTCGCAAAAATGTAAAATCTTGCCCCAACCTCCCCGCCAATGTCCCTCCAAAAGCTGTAATAATTCCATAATTATCACGCCCAGCCGCTACATAAAATATTTCTGAATTGAAAACGCTAGAAAGATGCACATCTAATGAGTCCAAAAGAAAAACCCTGTCATTGCGGATAGTGTAAGCCGCCTCATGTGTAGACCAACTTTGCTGAAGCTCTGCGTCCACTACAATCAAATCGGGAATACCACTCCTGTTGATGTCGTGCAATAAAAAACGTACATCATTGCCTCTTTCCGCATACCCGTACAAGATTGCTGCATATGCTATTTGCCATAACTCCGTGGTTTCCGAAATCGGAAATGCAGGCGGGAAACTGATTAAACCGTTGTCAACAGGCAAAATACCCCAGCCGTAAATCATTTTTTGAATGTTGGATTCGTTTATTATGTTGGTGTAAATTCGTTCTTGCTCAAACCTGTATTGTTCCTCAAACCCGAATATTTCTGCAAATGCATTTTGATATTCTTCTTCTGTTACTTCAACGCCGTTTATTTGCCATTTGTGTTCGCCGTCATCAGTACCCCAGCCCGCAAAAGATAACAGTCGGTTTTCTACTTTTAGCCTGTCTTCGTCGATTACCAGAAAAGTTGCTCCGCTTATCCATGCTTCTCCAAATATAGTTACAAGCCCCTGTCTGTTTTCTGTAGGTGCAAGTATAATTGGAGAGTAGTCATCAAAAAATTCAACACTAAGCTGAACTAGGTTGCCATCAACAAAGGTATACGCCGCTATATAGTTTGTAAAATGAAAGCTGTTGGCAATAATCAAAACTGGAATGCCACTGCGATTTATGTCGTGCATGAAAAAAGAACCACCAAGTCTGTTGTCGTATTCATCGCCAAGCTCTCGTGTTGCGTATTCTCGTAGCAACGCCGCGAAAACAGACCGCCAATCTTCTTTCTGATATTCTTCTGGTTGTTCCGTTTCATAAATAAAATATTCTTCACCATTTTCGTTATGCTCGTTACCATTCTCGCTTTCCGCATTTGAAAGCGGCTCGTAAACAGAGTAACCCGCATCTTCCCCGCCGCATGACGCAAGAAAAATAAAAACCACACAAAGCAAACATGTTGTTAATTTTTTTTGCATTACAATTCACCCCATCCCTCAAAATTAAATTTAGCGTATCAGAAGAATTGTTTCTCCGCAACGATAATTTTTTATAGGATAGAAAACTGTTCATGGCTTCGTGACGTATGCGTTAGCTCATCAATACATGTAATCGGAGAAACGCGGCTATGCCGCCGCCGCTTGAAAAATGATGGCGAAATTGGTAGAATCAGTACATGGGATATGTAGAAGATTTACGCGCCCTAATTGGGCATAGGCCAGTAATTTTAACGGGATGCATTGCGTTTATTCAAAATGCGCAAGGCCAAATTTTGATGCAACAAAGAACACACCCCTACAAAAAATGGGGATTACCTGGCGGTCTAATGGAGCTAGGCGAATCAACAGAACAAACCGCCCGCCGCGAAGTGTTTGAAGAAACAGGTTTAACATTGGGCAAGTTGCAATTATTTGGGGTGTATTCTGGCGAAAAATATTTCTGCACAGCCCAAAATGGTGATGAATTTTATGTAGTCACCATAGTGTACACAACAAACGAATACAGCGGTGAACTAACCATCAATGATGACGAATCATTAGCATTCGAGTGGTTCGACGTGGATAACCTGCCCGAAAATATTGCAAATACACATAGGGAAATAATACGCGATTATAGCGATTCTGTTTGAAAATGGGCTTCGTCTGTCGTCAATTCTGAAACGTTCGCAGAATTGACAACAGACGAAGCCCATTTCAAATCGAAACGCCTATAGGTTTGCCGCAAACCTTAGTTTGCCAACTACCTAAAAAACCCTACATATATAAGCATAATAGCAAAGAAAGCCCCAATGGCGGTACAAATGGGTTTAAAGCCTAAATTCATAGCACCAATACGCTTTAATGTTTTATTTCCGATAACTACATATTTATTGATAAAATATCCAACTACCACACTTGCAAGAAAAATCAAAGATTTCCCAAAATATCCTGCATGAATGGTAACATCCTGCCTAAATAGGAAGTAAATCAGCGGAACGCCAAACACGCCCCCAACGACACAAACCACCCCAAGCAAAAGAGAAGGTATGGTTTTAGATTTCTCATTAACAAAGGCGGTTGAGGTAACTGGTGGTTCGCCAAGGAACATTAGTGAGAATTTCAAAAAGGAAATAATCGTCCCTAAGCTAATCAGAATTAAAAAAATATTAATCACAAACGGTACATCGTAAGCGATAAAATATTTAGAAACGCTACCTATAAAAAGAGGCGCGCCCATGATTCCCAATACTGCCAGTGCCGTAGCCACGCCTACTATAGGCATTCGCTTCATAACGCCACGAATTTTATAAATATCCGAGGTATTGTACGCATGAATAATAATACCCGCACACAAGAACAACGCGGTTTTAAAAACGGCATGACTAAAAATATGATAAAGCCCACCAATATAAGAATACAAATTACCAATGCTAACCCCAACAATAATAAGCCCCACTTGCGACACAGTATGATACGCCAAAATCATTTTTATATCGGACTGGCAAATTGCCATAAAAGCCCCAAAAAGCCCAGCGACAATGCCCAGCACCAAAAAAACTTCTGTAGCGGCAACGGGTTCAAAAATTTCTTGAAATCGCAAAAAAAGATAAACAGCCGATTTAATTTGTAACCCCGACAAAATAGCTTGCACCACAGTAGGCGCGCCCAAATAAATACGAACTTTTGGCGACCAACTAAAAAACGGAATAAGCGTACACTTAAACGCAACAGATGTCATAATAAGCGCGTAAGGCAGAACTAGCGATTGCGTTGGAACTTCCGCAATTGCATCTGCGGCTAGGTGAACGTCCAAAGTACCAACAAGCATATAAACATAACCAATCCCAAGCAAATAGAATTGCGCGGCAACTATATTTGTCATCAAAAACATCATGCCGTTAAATTCGTGCCGTCTAACACGGTTAAACATCACAAGAACGAGAGTTACCGCCGTGCTTACCTCAACCAAAACAAAAATATTAAACAAGTCGCCAGAAAGAAAAATCCCCACAATAGACGCTTCAATTACAAACAACAAAAACCAAAACATAGGCAAGTTACGTTTATCACGATATAAATAAATAGAAATAGCCAAAAAAATAAACTTGGTAATAAAAACAAAATCAGCAGAAATACTATTTGCGCGAAGGGTGACACCCATACCACCAGCGTAATTTCCTATGTTAGTGACAATTTCCGCGTCACGAGTTACATACACAAGGTAGACCGCCGCCACAAACTGAAAAATATGCGCCACAATAGCCAAAATACGCGCAGTATTATTAGTAGCCGTAACATACAAAAAAACCGCAACAAGCACCGGCGCGATTACGAAAAACGTAAGCATTTCCCCATCTCCTTAGGGTGCGATGTTAGCATATTTGAAGCGTATGAGTCAAATTTAGTTTTTGTCGTTTTTATTATTTAGGCGGTTAAAGTAAGTAAATTCTTGTGCCATTTGTAATCATCCTTATTGTGCCTAATTCGCTTGTGCGGAAGGTTGCCACACCAAACGCATCTAAGCGGTCAATGACTTCATGATGCGGGTGTCCGAATCGGCTGTTTGCCGCAACTTGAATCACCGCTATCGTTGGGCTTACTGCATACAAAAATGCTTCCGTTGTAGATGTACGACTTCCATGATGCCCAACCTTCAAAACCGTCGATTGCAGATTTTCATTGTTGGCTATTATCCACCGCTCGGCCTCGGCTTCCGCGTCCCCTGTGAATAGAAATGATGTCTCGCCATGTTCCATTCGCAGTACGATGGACATGTTGTTAATAGTCCAAGGTAAATCGGACGGCGGCGAAATCACCAGCAAGCTTATAATTCCCGCTTGCAATCTATCACCAGCTACTGGAAAATGCACAGGAATATCATTGTTTTCAATAGCCGATAGAAAAAACTTAAAAGTCTCCGTGTAATTCGTAACGTCGGGCATGATTACATACCCAACCTCGAAATCTCGCAGAACTGTCACCAGCCCTCCAATATGGTCGCTGTGCGGGTGAGTGGCAACAACAAAATCCAACCGATTAACCCGCGCATCACGCAAGTAATCCGTAATAACTTCACGATACCTATGCTCGCCGCCATCAATAAGAACCGCATGTTCCGCCGACCTAATCAAAATGCTATCCCCTTGCCCAACATCCAAAAACGTAACAACAATCTCATTCTCACGCGGAAAAATCGCATCACTAGCATTAAACGCCGTAAATAAAGCGTCGCCCCAAAATACATAAACCAACGAAAATACCAATATCCCCAACGACACCAAAAAAAACGAAAGTCCTGCACCGCGTTTCTCTCGCTTCTCCTGTTTGCGTCGTGTTGCTCTTGTTTTTTGCTCCATGTCTTGCACTCCTTTCGTCGCAATTATAACAGTTTTTCGCGAGGGTGCGCCAACTTTTTCTTGCTTTTTATCTATGTCTTATCCCAGAAAGAAGCGGAAAAGCCGTTCTTCGTCGATACATGCGCTGGCAAAGTTACGTATGAGACAACGAAAAAAGGTTGCACGCTGGGCAACCTTTTTGGATTTCTTTTTTCGACTAGCCTTTGATAATTTGTACCGTTCGAGTAGCGTCGTCCCAAGTGACTACCGCGCCGAAGAACTCGCTAATAAAACGTAACGGCACCATGGTTCGGTTGTTGATAATTTGCGCGGGAACGTCCATACCAAGTGCGGCAAGTTCGGGCGTGATTTCGCCTATGCCGAAGGAAAGAGGTGTTCCGTCTAGGTTGAGCGATACGATTAGCGGGGAAGTATCTGTTTCTGGTGTCCAGTCAACTTCCGCGTTAAGGGCGTAAGCCATAAAACGCACAGGGAGTAATGTTCGTCCATCTTGAATTACGGGGGCAACGTCCATAAATTGGGTTTGTGCATTTCCCGCAAGGCAGGTGATGGTAGTGCCGCCAATTTGCAGTACAATGCGGTTGAGATGCTCTACATAAGTTATGATGAACTCGCCTGTGATTGTTGTATCGAAGGTAAATGCACCAGATACGGGATTAAAGCTACCACCTACAAGTGTACCGTCTTCAAGAATCGCAACGATTCTATGATGGTTTACCGAGCCAATATCCTCAAGTACAACATCAACTGAAACAGGTGCGGAAAGATTAGTAATGCGCATACCGTCCGAAACAATGGAAACATCTACAGAAATACCAATGTCAATTGCGGTCGTTCCCACGTTGATGTCAAAATCGCCGCTACCTTGCTGAATAATATTGGGCAAAGCCGCAACAGGAATTGTAACAGACGCGCTATCTACAACAACCGTCAAATTAACGGAAGCCGCCGCAATTGCTTGCAACGTAGATGCAGTAATGCTAACCGCGCTATATCCAGTAGGCAACGCAAGAACAACATTATTAACATCAGCAGAAATTTGATTTTGCACCACAGTATGAACATGCGTAGCATTGGCAGGGTACACAACAGCAGTGACAATATCGGGAAGAACTTCTGGCGTTACAGGTGTAGGTGGTGCTGGTTGCACGGGAGGTGTTCCGCCAGGGCGAATAATTATATTTCCAACCCAACCGCCACCACCAGAAGCAGGAGGACGCGCAGAAGGTTGTGTCGGTGGCTGTGTAATGGTTGCATTTCGCCAGTTGGCAGTAACTTCGACAGGAGCATCAATCATTTCAAAGCTTGCCGCCGTAGGGCTTGTTGCATTGGTTAAAGCAATAGCCGAAGGCGAAACAGTCCAATTCTGGAAAACCTGCCCCGAAGGAGCTTGCCCCGCATGAAGATTAACCCGTTCACCAACAGAAGCAGGGTTCGGCGTAGCCGAAGCCCCCGCACCACCGCCTAAAATTGTAACAGAGTGCAAAGCAGGAGCATCAGTAACCGTAAGCGTGAAGGTTTGTTCAGCATCAGGCGCAACCGCACCGCTTGCAACAACACGGAATGTATGCACACCAATTTCAAGCGCGTTAGGCGCAACAGTAATAAGCCCAGAAGTACCGTTAATGCTAACACCAACAGGAGCATCAACCAACGAGAAATCAACAGGCGCAGTACCAGTAGCAACAACTGGGAAAGTCCCGCCTAAATCATATCGCACAGAAGTATTAGCCACGCTAGTAATAGACGGCGCAATAGGCACGGCTGGAGCGGCAGTAATGGTAAGCGTAAAGTTTTGCGGCGCAGAATCACCAGCCGCATTATTAGCAGTAATAGTAAAGTTATGCACCCCAACAGCAACAGAAGAAGCCACAACAAGTTGCCCACTGCTAACACTTACCCCAGCAGGCACATTGCCGCCCAAAGTAAAGTTAATAGGAGTTGTTCCCGAAGCGGTAAGCGGCAATTGCCCAGCTTGCCCATGTTGCACAGTCAAAGTATTCGCACTTGTGATGGTTGGGGCTGTTGGGGTAACTTCTTGTTCACGTTGCGGAAAAAATCGGAATGCGTCGTTATCAGTATCACCAGCGTGGTCGAAATACAAGTCCCAACCAATTACATCATTTGGGCTTGTCATTCTGTTGCTATTAACTCGAAGAGTTTCAAGTCTCGGGTTATTTGATACATCTAATGTTTCCAAGTAGTTGCCATTAACTCTAAGGTCTTCAAGTGATGGACTATTAGAAACATCCAGCTCTGCAATTTGGTTGCCAGTAACAAAAAGGCTAGTAAGAGCATAGTTATTCCTAACATCTATTGATGTTATTCGATTGCTCGTAACAGCAAGGTGCGTGAGTGCCGTATTTTGGGATACGTCGACCATTGTCAGATAGTTTATAGCGAGAGTAAGGTTT
>WQVV01000096.1 GCA_009785665.1 Defluviitaleaceae bacterium | reverse complement strand
GCTTCTAGTTTTGTGCTGATTTCCTTTATTATTTGCTCGACTAATTCCTGCCGCTCTGATTGCTTTATTTCTACTTTTCGCGCTAGTTCATCGTAAAATGCGCGGTCTGTGTATTTGAAGCCTAAGTCTTCTAGCTCGTATCGAAGTTTTGCTATGCCAAGCCTATGCGCAAGTGGCGCGTAAATATCTAAAGTTTCTTGCGCAATTTCGCGCTGTTTTTCTGCATGAGAATGCCCGCCCAAAGTGCGCATATTGTGAACCCTATCGGCAATTTTTATCAACAGCACACGCACGTCCTGCGACATGTGAAAGAACATTTTGCGATAGTTTTCGGCTTGCCTATCCGTTTTTGAAACATACGCTACCTTTTGAATTTTTGTTACGCCGTCTACTAATTGTGATACTTCTTCACCAAACTTTTTTTCTATATCTCCACTTGTGAAATTAGTGTCTTCCACTACATCGTGCAATAATGCCGCTGATATAGATTCCAAGTCTGTTCGGATTGCCGCTAGTATTATTGCTACTTCTAGCGGGTGCGTTACATATGGCTCGCCAGATTTTCGCGTTTGTGTTTTGTGCGCTTCGTATGCAAACTCGAATGCGTCCTCTATCATTTTCAAAGAGGTGTCAGCGCGATACTTTCGGATTTCCGCGATTAACTGTTCATACAATTCCTGTACTATCTTCTCCATCACACCACCCCTTCTTATAGTTTTCTCATCATTATAATTCTTTCGTGGGAAATTGCAAGGTGATTTTTCGTGAGACGCGCCTTTGCTGACAAAACAAAAACCCCTGCCAACTAAACCTTTCAGCAGGGGTAAAATGGAATTATCTAATGCCTATGTCAAATCATACATCTTTCTTTAAGGTTTTTCTAAATGTGTATGTCGAAATGCGGGAGTTCGTTGGTGTTTTTTTGGGGTGAGTTTTCTATGGATTTCGGGGTGTCTAATAAAGTGTATGGCTCGCCTGGCGGGAGGAAGGAGAAGCTATCTAGTGAGTAGCCATTTTCGCGAAGGAGGGATTCTAGTTTGTGGATATTGTTGCGCACGGATTTAGCAATTTCATCGCTTTCTAATCGGAATTGACAGTGAACTGCGTTTGATGTTTTTTGTACATATGTTTCAAAATGCCCCATTGCGGCAGTGTCTAGGGCTATTAACGCGCTGGACGCGCTTGTTCCACCGCCAGATGATTTTTTCCCGTCTTTGTAAACATGCAGGTTTGTTAGTGTCTGTTGTCCGTTGTGGAATAATGGAATCTGCACAAAAAGCTGATTTCTTATTTGCGCTGTGAAATCTATATGTGATTCAAGTGCGCGGGCTTCTTGCAGAACTCGCGTTGTATCAGCGGATTCGCGCCCTGCCAGTGCTTGTTGAACTTGAGTTAAAGTTTCGCGTAGATTGTTTAAATATCTGTCAAGAGTTTGCGGAGTGCTGTCTTCAAGCTGAAAAAGAAGATTTTGTGGGATTGCAGGGGAAGGTTGCGCCGTCTGCGCCGAAGCTTGCGGCAATGCCTGTGATTGCGTAGTCGGCTGCGACACGCGTTGCTGTGCGGCTTGCGATAACACCTGCGCCTGTTGTGTTTGCTGTGCTTGTGTGGTGGCTTCCGTTGTTGCTGACGGCGGCGAAGCGGTCTGTCCGCCCTGTGCAGTCGCGGGTTGCGCTGACGACTGCGCAGTTTGCCTCGCTTCTGTCGATTGGGGAACTTGCGTGGGCGTTGCCTGTTGTGTATTGGATTGTTGTGTACCTTGCGCATTCTGCTGTGTTGCCAACGCGGCAGATTCTGCCTGTTGTGCAGTCTGTTGCTGTTGCGAAGCAGATTGCGTTCCCATCGCCATAGTCGCCGCATTCCCAGCGGTTGGCGCGGGTGTTGCTTGTTGCGGTGCTACAGTTTCAGCAGAAGCAGGGGTTGCCGCTTGAGAAGCTTGCGGGGCTTGTGAGGTTTGCGGCATTTGTGCTGGAGTTTGCGCAGTTTGTTTTGCGCCTTCGGCTAAACCCTCGGCGGGTGCGTTGTTTTGGTTTGTTTCCGCTTGCGCGGTAGCCTTCCCTGTTCCCGATAAAATTTGTTTTAACTGCGCCGCTAATTCTTTGTCGGCTAGTTGCTCTACGGCTGACATCAAATTTTTAATTTGGTCGGTTATTTTGGTTTGGCCGCTTACTAACCCTTCCAGTTGAGCGGCGTTTGCCTGTGTCATTCGCATATTATTTTGCAACATAAACAAAGCCTTGTCGGAAGATTGCGCCAATTTCAAGGCTTGATTCATGCGGGCAATATTTTCTTTTGTTAGCGGAATACCGTTATCAAGCATAAGCCGCAACATGTTTTTGTTTTCTTCCGTGACTTTGTAGCCGTGGCTTAACAAAGTTTCCGCCAGAATTTCCGCAGAAGTAGCAGGCTTTTGCGGAATTGCGGCTTCTGCCGTAACCGCTGGTTGCGGTGAAGCCGCGTTTGCTTGCGCTGTCCCCTCTGCCGTTTTTACAGACGCATCCAAAACAGCGGAATCCCGTGCGGGAATTGATGTGTAGTTTACATTTGAAATGCCTTCCATTTTCTACTCTCCCCTTTTCGATTTCGTTTGAAATTGGGCTTCGTCTGTCGTCAGCCCATTTCAAATTGAAACACCTATATCACAAAAAAATTTCCGCCCCATAAACTAAGCACAAACAATGCCAAAAACGCGACGGTAGAAAAATAAAAAATTTTACAATTGGTTGCAATATTTTGTTTTTTGAAAAAAACCAACGAAACAATAAACAAAACAACAAAGAAAACTAGCAAAATGTAATTTATCCAAATATGCGGCGTTATCGTAGCAGTTTCAATAAATGGAATTCCCGCGCCTAGGCGAAGCATTAACATAATCAAGTTGATTGCAAACAGCACACCGCAAGTCATTACACC
Source organism: Defluviitaleaceae bacterium (assembly GCA_009785665.1). Taxonomy (GTDB): domain Bacteria; phylum Bacillota; class Clostridia; order Lachnospirales; family WQUN01; genus WQVC01. Next base: position 7,923 of record WQVV01000096.1, on the reverse strand, counting down.
GTTAATTAAAAGACTAAAGTAGGCAAAATCTTTTCCGCGTTTGCGAAAGAACTTCACCCCAACAATTATAGGCATTATCATAAAAAAGATTACGCCCACCAACATTACCAGCAAACTACCCACAGAAATTACAGATTCAAACATACTTGGCGCATGTACTGTCGCGCTGTTAGTACCTCGAAGTGAAACGCCAACGGGTTGCCCATTTTCCATTGTGAAATAAATTTTGTAGCGGGTACGAGCGAATACATTTGCAGCAGGGGTATCGGCATCAATGGCTCTAAACACATATGGCTCAACTTGCCTATATGTGACTATTCCATTGCCCATGTTAAGCGTGATTGTGTTTTCGTCAATTGCGTTTACTTGCATTGTGCCAAGGAGTACATCGTTTAACATCTCCATCATATTACCCTCGTAGCGTTGCAATAACATGTACGCGCCTGTCACACTGCTTGCGTTGGGCAAATTCTCTGTTGTTGGGAAGGCTGTGTTTCTGCTGTTTCCTATAAATAAATCCAAAATTTTTTCGATGAATGTAATTCCGCCAGCGGTGTTGGTGAGTACGATTATGCCAAATCGTTCAGATGGAACTATTACAAAATCTGTGTTAAATCCAGAAGTTCCACCAGCGTGACCAAGCGCGGGGACAACAGCATCATACGTTCTAAATCCGTGATGAGTACCCCTTAAAATTCTTGGGTCGGAATAACTTGGACTTAGCATTAAATCCAATGTATCGCGATTGCTGAAAAGCGGGCTTGGTTCGCCTTGCGGCGGCATTAGCGCGATAGCAAATTGCGCTATGTCTATGGCTGTTCCGTTCAAAGCTCCAGCGGGGTACATTGGGAGATAGTACCATGGAAATTCATTAAATCCGCCACGTCCGTTTGGCTGGTGTCCTCTTGCCTTGTTTTGCAGGAACAAGTTATCGCCAAACCAATGCGGCTGATTTCTGGTATTTGTCATGCCTAGCGGATTCAAAATATTGACGCGCTCAAATTCTGCGTACTCTAAACCGCTAACATGGCTGACGATATACGCCGCCAAAGCGATTCCAAAATTTGAATACGATGTAGCTGTACTTGGCTCAAAAATTTGTGGAGGTTGAGACGCTAACAATGCCTCACGCAATGTAATTCTGCTATCACTTTCAACGGCTTCCGCAATGCGGCGCACGTTAAAGTCAAATTCACCAAACCCAGCGGAATGATTCAACAAGTCACGCATTGTGAAAGTTTTTTCAAAGTTAAATTGTTGACTGGAATCTTCGGGCAAATATACATGAATGTCATTATCCAAGTCCAATAAACCTTGCTCCACCAACTGCATTATAGAGGTGAAGACAAACAGCTTGTTAGTAGACGCAAGTTCAAAAACTGTAGTTGCGGGATTAATTGGTATTTGCCGTTCTATATCGGCGTACCCATAACCTTGTGAAAAAACAATCTCGCCGTCTTTTACTACAGCAATTGCAAGCCCTGTGGTAAAATCGCGCATGTATGTTTCGACAAGCTCGTTAATGCGACTTTCAATTTGTGATAGTGGGATTCCAGTTGGCGTGGTGGCTTCTACGGCATAAGCCGAAATTGGCACAATCAAAAAGATAAGCATTAGCGTGAAAGATAGCAGTTTTTTCATAAACATATCCCCCTAAATTTCCAACGTAAGCCCAACGGGGCAATGGTCTGAACCAAATACATCGGGAAGAATTATAGCTTCGCGAATTGCTGGGCGTAGGGCTTCCGACGTTAAAAAATAGTCAATGCGCCAGCCGACATTATTCTCACGAGCGCGCCCCATGTACGACCACCACGAGTATGCATCTTTTTTGTCGGGGTACAGATGGCGGAAGGTATCTACATAACCAGCGGCTAGTAATGCTGTCATTTTTTCGCGCTCTTGCGGGGTGAATCCTGCATTTTTTGTGTTGCTCTTGGCGTTTTTGATGTCTATTTCCTTGTGGGCTACGTTTAAATCGCCGCATACTACTACTGGTTTATTGAAGCCGCTTAAATATGTTCTGAAGTCATCTTCCCAACGCATTCTGTAATCTAGGCGCAAAAGCCCTCGTTGCGAGTTGGGCGTGTATACCGTGATGAAGTAAAATTTCTCGTACTCTGCTGCGATAATTCTGCCTTCGTGGTCGTGTTCTTCCACGCCCATGCCGTTTTTTACGGAAAGCGGTTTTTTCTTTGATAACACCAATGTGCCAGAATACCCTTTCTTCTCCGCAGAATTCCAAAACGCATGATAACCCTCAAAGCTGAAATCTGCTTGCTCGGGTTGCATTTTTGTTTCCTGTATGCCGATTATATCGTAATTACCTGCATTAAAAAAATCCATAAATCCTTTGCCCATACAGGCGCGAAGCCCGTTTACATTCCATGAAATTAAGTTCATATTTATGCCTCTTCCTATATATTCCCAGCAAACACATTTTTCAAGTGCTTGCTGGCGATTTCTACTGCGCGGTGAATTGTTTCGTGTGGTGTTGCTTCGCGATTGTTAAATTCGTTGCGCGGAAAAAATCGCGATATGTGTAACGGGATGTCTTGGTTAAGCTCTGATAAAAATTTTGCGATTAACTCTATATCGTCTTCATTTTCGTTGGGGATTAGTAGGGTTGTTACTTCTACGTGGCAAAAATCTTGCGCTAGTGCGATTGTGTTTTTTACTACGTCTAGGCTTTCGGAAGAACCGCCGATTTTTTTGTAGAAATCATTTGTGAATGCCTTTAGGTCTATATTCATTGCGTCAATGTAGGGAAGTAGGGTCTTTAGCGGCTCGGGGTTGATGAATCCATTTGTGACAAGGATATTTTTTAACCCTGCGCTGTGAATTTCTTTGGCGCAATCCAGTATAAATTCGTAATTGATTAATGGCTCGTTGTAGGTGTACGCTACGCCTATGTTACCTTGACGTTGGGCGTTTTGTGCCATTTTTAGAAGCTCGGCGGGTGTGATAGACTGCGTGCGAATTTCGCCCTGCGGCATTGCGATTTCATGATTTTGACAAAATGGGCATCTAAAATTGCAACCGTAACTCCCAATAGAAAGTATTGCCGAACCAGAGTGAAACATGTACAACGGCTTTTTTTCGATTGGGTCTAAGGCTATGGCGGTTATTTTACCGTAGGATTGGGAAGTTATTTGCCCATTGATGTTTTTTCGCACGGTGCATTTGCCGCTTGCGCCTTCGTGAAGAAGGCAAAAATGTGGGCAAATGGTGCATTTAACTGCGTCGCGATTACTCATACCGCGTCACCTTAAAACGCTGTAGCGCGAATGATTCGTTTAAGCTGATTCCCGCTTTCTGACACGCAATGGCAACTTGCATTTCTACAGAATCCACGCCATCAAGATTGGGAAGCAGAAGCCCCCGTTTGAATCCGCTTGTTACGATTACGCCGTATTGTTTTACGTTTAGGGATTCTGTGCTGGGAATATCCTCTGGCTCGTCCAGAATATCAACTTTGTATACTAGATGCGGGAGTTCGGATTTATCAACTGGCGGGAAGCGGCTGTCGTAAAGCCCTGCCGATACCGCGTTTTGAATAATTTCTTCCGCAATGCTATTGGTGGTTGGCGCGATTGTTCCTATGCAACCACGTAATTGCCCGTTCATGTGCAGGGAAACGAATGCCCCCGCTTTTTGCAAAAACATTTGTGGCGGGAGTTTTGCCGCTTCGGTTGAGCTTGGCGGCGTGGAGAAATCCTTTCCCGTTTTAACGCGGTATTCCAACGAACGCCGTGCCAATGCGCGGAATGAATCTTCAATTGCAAAACTAACAACGCCATAACCCACGCCAAATGGGCATTCATACGAAAGCTGTTTTGCGGAAATATTATCATATTTCGCAAAACACCCCGCCAACATAACAAAAGAACCATAACCGCATTCTGCCGCTTTTTCGCGAAGCCCGCTGTCCATAGTTTTTATAGAATCGAAATCGCCCTCGCCTAGAAATTTCATAATGTCGCGGTCGAAAACTACGCCTTCGGGCGCGTAGCCATAAGGCCCACTTTCCGAAAGCTTATGCGATAAATCGCCCGAAGCAATCACTACCACACGCCGCTCAATATTTCCGATAGCTTCCGCTAGTAACTCTCCCATCTTAAAATGCGCCGCGCTATCAAGCCCCGATAACGAAACTCGCACAGTTTTGTAATCGCAAAAATGGCGATTGATATAGTGCATGGGAACAATTACACCATGGTCTAATGATGGGTCGGCTTCGCCTTCTGTTCCTGCGGGGAAGTTCGCGACCTTCGCTACACGGGATATTTCTGATGTTAGTTCAGTGTCATATTCCGCTGTGTAATTCGCGCCCATCACCCCAAAACGTGCAAAATTCCCTTCCGCCTTTTCTCCCTGCGAAATGTGAAAATAATCCCTAAACACATTTCCATGCGGCGTTATGAAAATGATTGTTTCTGGTTTTAATCGTGCAATCTCTGCTCCTATTTCGTCCATTGCTTGAATTGTTTCGGCAATAACTTCTTCCTTGCCCCCACCAACCTCTGGCACTGCCAGCGGTGGATGCGGCATTACATACGCGCTTATTATTGACATACAAACACCTCTTTACAAAAATCAATTTCTGTAGTGGGAACACGCCCTAATTCTATCCACAAAGTTGTAAGCCTGTCAAACTCATTTCTGCAAATTGTTTTTGCAAACGTGAGGTTTTATGTTATATTACTTGAAAAATTGGAGGTTAAAAATGGACATTAGAATTGAAAAAAGAGATGCATTTACAATTTGCGGTTATTTAATAGAAACATTAGCTACCGACGAATCCTATAACTCAAAAAGCATAGACTTGCGAAATAAGCACGAGAAATCTTTATGCGAAAATAACTCTGTGTTATATGGCGCAACATGGTTTACAAATGATGAAAAACTATACTACCTTTTTGGCGCGGAACAAAAAAACGCCGCTGGAAAGGATAGCGTATCCATACCAGCGGGATTATATGCTGTTGCTACAGTTCCACCAAACATGCCCGTGATTCAAGCATGGGTTGAAATGTGGGAAGAGAAAGGGCTACCATCAACAGGGTACAACTATATTGAAGCAGAAAAGTGTTTTGAACTTTTTGGAGAAAATACAGAAATATGGGTACCAGTGATGAAGTCAGTTTAAGAACCTGTTGACTTATACCGCCGCATTCCAAAGCGAAAGAAAACGTAGCAGGGCAGCAAGAAGGTTAATGCAAGTATGGGAGTTAGGGCGAATAGGAAACTTTCCTCGCGACCTATTATATATAGTAGCGGGTAGTATTGGATTAGTGCTATAGGCACTACGAATGTTAGGAATTTCAAAATGCCGTCGCCGTAAACGGAGAAGGGTAATCTGCCGTGTTCGCGTGAGCCGTCTGTTAAGATATTCATAACTTCTAGGCCTTCTATTGTGAAGAATGAAAACACCGCGTACAGCACAAACAACCCGAAGAAAAGTAGGCTTCCGCAAACAATCATTAGCGATAATGTTAGAATTTTATCCCAAGTCCAATCAATGCCGCTTCTTGGGATTACATAAATGAAAACGAGTGCGGCTTGTGTAACCCGCCCTAGACGTGAAAATTCTGTTTGTGATGCAAGCACTTGGAATACCACGTTGCGTGGGCGAACCAACGCCCTATCGAAACTGCCGTCGCCAAGCATTCTTGGAAAACGGTCGAAGCCGCGTCCGTATAATTCGCCCAGCGAGAATGATGTTATCATTACTGCAAAGCAGATTAGCACTTCTTCATAAGTGAAGCCGCCTACCGAATCGAAGCGGGCGAACAAAAAATTTATACTTAAAAACGTAGCAAAGGAAACAAGAAACTGCCCCAAGGTCGTGAAAAAAAACGATGTCTTGTACTGCATTTGGCTTTTGAAATGCATGGAGATGTATTTAAAATATAATCGCATATGTCAACCTCCCTGCGCAACAACGCGTTTCAACGAACGTGCCATTAAAATGCGTCCAATTATCACCAATACTACCAACCAAAACACCTGTAAACCCAGCCCCCGCACTAATGCATCACCAGACAAATACCCGCTGAAAATAAGTAACGGCGTATTCTGCATAGACCCAAATGGCGAAAATTCCGCAATTATACGCACTGTATCGGGAAAAAACGGAATAGGTATATAACCACCCATCAAGAAATCAGCGGCAATTGCTACTGTTAAGCGTGTGCCAAGGCTGTTAATTGTGCGAAACGCCGAAATGTAAATCAGCATAGAAAACGCAATAACAACCCCAAGACTTAAAATCATGCTAAGAAGAAACAGCGCATTCATTCGGAAATCCATAACAGGAGCAAGCCGAAACCGCGCAGGCAAAATCAACGCGACTATAATAATCGGCGCGGCGCGTAATACACAACGCGCCATTCGGCTTGCCGCAATGGACACCGCCCAGCGATTATACAAGTCCATGGGGCGCACCAATTCGTATGCAATGCTTCCGCTTTCCACGGATTCTACTATGTCGTTCTCCCAGAACCAAATCATAAACAGAATCATAAATGCTTGCTGCAACCAAATGTAGGAAATCATTTGTTCCCATGTCATGGGGAATGCATTAGGGTTTTCGCTGTAAAACGCGCCAAACGCAAGTATATACATAAAACCCCACGCGAATTGCGTACAAAGCCCTGCAATCGCCGCAACTCGATATTGAATGGAGTTTGTGAAGCGTATGCGAAATAACGCCGTGTACGGTTTCATATTTCGTACTCCTTGTACAACGCGGCGACGATTTCCTCTGCGTTGGCGGCTTCGGGGGATTTTTCGCGTAATTCCTCCAAACTGCCGTCCAGTAGAACGCGTCCCTTTCCTATTAAGATAATTCGCGACGTTAATGCTTCTATGTCTTGCATGTCGTGAGTGGTTAGCAAAACCGTTGTTCCTCGCTCTGCGTTAAGCCGCTTTATGAACTGCCGTACCGCTATTTTTGATACCGCGTCCAGCCCAATTGTTGGCTCGTCCAAAAATAAGATTTTCGGATTGTGCAACAGGCTTGCTACTATTTCGCAACGCATTCGCTGTCCTAGGCTTAGGCTTCTGGCGGGGGTTTTTAGAATTTCTTGCAATTCCAAAATCTCCGTAAGCTCGTCTAGGTTTTTTTTGTACGCATTTTGCGGCGTGCGGTATATGTCGCGGATTAACTCGAAACTGTCGATTATGGGTACGTCCCACCATAACTGACTTCTCTGCCCAAACACAACGCCAATTTCCCGCACATGCGCTATGCGCTGTCTCCACGGAATCCGTCCGTTTACTTCGCAAATTCCATCGTCGGGTGTTAGCACTCCGCACATTACTTTGATGGTCGTACTCTTTCCAGCCCCGTTAGGCCCAATGTACCCGACCATTTCCCCGTCGCCAATTTCAAAACTAACGTCCCGCAATGCATGAACCGTCTCATACTCCCGCGAAAACAAAGCACGAACCGCACGCGAAAACCCCGCCTGACGCTTCGCCACGCGGAATGTTTTGGTTATATTTTTTAGGGTAATCATATTCGCCTCCTTGCGATACCCGCTAAAAATTATTTTTTAAGATATAAGCCGTGAAGGTTGGAAATATACGGAATGCCCTTGCAATTAAAATAATTCGGCGTGAGAACCTGTTCGTGTCGCAGTAAGCACAAGTTTATCGTTATTTACAGTGTAAACAAGCAACCAATCTGGACGAATATGACACTCACGCAAGCCTATATAATTACCCTTTAATGCGTGGTCTTTATATTGTGGCGGTAGAGGTTTGCCAGCGAGAAGTATTTCCAGCACAACATTAAGTAAGAGCCTGTTTAATATCTCCTTAAAATCAAGCGAACGAAAGCCAAAGTGACAAGTTGAGCAAGTGTATCGGTGTATCGTTCGCAATTTTTCCAAAAGCGACGATACTTGTCAAGCCATG